>NZ_JASAUS010000004.1:0-225151 GCF_029953005.1 Bradyrhizobium sp. Mp27
CTTCCGGCTGGCGGGCTCCGCCTTTGCCGGGAGGGCGTCGAACCCTCTGGGTCACGTTGAAAGGTTTCAGACTACATTCTTCCTCCTTTCCAGGACTTATCCTGACGCAAGCAGGAAGCGCACCAGCGCGAAGAACGGGTCCATCGCCGCATAGGTGACGTTGGTCGCGTTCGAGCCGTTGGCGCTGGGATCCTTGGCGCCGCGGCGCCAGTTGGTGAACAGCGTGTTCCACTCGATGACGTCGAGCTTCACGTCGAAATAGCATTCGGCGAGCGCCTGCTGGAGGTACTCGTTCATCGGCAGCGGCTGCATTTGGCCCGAGCCCGACGCAGAGGTCTGGATCTTCACCGTCAGCTTCTTTGACGGACCGAAGCCGGCCTCCTGCATCAGCTTCTGTCCAGCCGCCTTGTCATACTTGATCTCGAAGCTCGGCTTGCCGCGCCAGGGATGGCCGGGTTCGAAGGTGCCGGTCGCCGGCACCATCAGGCCCGCGAGCAGGCCATCCTTGAGACCTTCGCGATCGACGCAGAGATTGGCGGCCTTGCGGACGCGGATGTCGTTCCAGGGCGAGCCTTCGACGCGCGAGAACTGCCACGGCCAGACATGCGGCTGCTCGTTGGCGTAGAGCTTGAAGCCGCGCTGCTTGAGCTCGGGCAGCGCATCCGGCGCCGGCGCCTCGACCCAATCGACCTGTCCGGAGAGCAGCGCCGCGGTGCGCGCGTTCGCCTCCGGCATCGGCAAGAGCACCATCTTGTCGACCTTGGGCACCCGCGCCTTGTCCCAATAGGCCGCATTCTTCACCAGCTCGAGCCGCTCGCGCGGCGTGAAGCTCGCCATCTTCCACGGGCCGGTGCCCGCGGCGTCCTTGGCGAACGCGGTCCACGCAGCCTGCGACTTCGCCTTGGCATCGGCGCCTTCCGCCTTGTCGTAGAAATGCTGCCACTTCGCCGGGCTCGCCATGAACAGGTTGGTGAGGTTGATCGGCAGGAAGCTGTCGGGCTCCTTGGTGGTGAGCTCGACCGTCATGTCGTCGATCTTCTTCGCGGAGGCCAGCGTCGGCATGCGCGACGCGGTGACGCCAACCTGGCTGGCGTCGAACTGCGGCGCATCCTGCTTCAGCACCTTCTCGACGTTCCACACCACGGCATCGGCGTTGAACGGCGAGCCATCATGGAAGGTGACGCCGGGGCGCAGCTTGAAGATCCACTTGGTCTTGTCGGCATCGTCGACCTTCCACTCGGTCGCAAGGCCCGGGATGACCACGCTCGCCTTGTCGGCCGAGGACAGGTCCCAGCCCGTGAGCGCGTCGTACATGGTGAGGCCGGTGAAGCGGTTGCCTTCAAAACCCTGATCGGGCTGGCCCAATGTGCGCGGAATATCGGCAGCGGTCATGCCGATGCGCAGCACGGTTTCGGCACTGGCCACGCGGCCGCAGTCGTCAGAGCCAGCGCAGCAATCAGCGCCGCGCGGGTCGTTATCTTCATAAGCATCGTCTCAGTCCTCTTCCAGCTTTCAATGACTAATTTTGATGCAAACGTATGCAATGGCTATGCCAATGGGGAAACTTTTTCTGCAAATTACCCTGCGACGACAAGTCTGTGTGATCGCGTGTCGGCAAAGGCACCGTCCTGCCTATTCTGGCATCAAGCTTGCAAGTTTGGCCCTGAAATCTCCTGGGAGCCTTGGGCCATGCGTATCCGACTATCGACCTGTCTCGCCGTGCTTGCGCTGGCGTTTTCCGCGATCACGGCACGCGCCGAAACGGTGGTGCGCTACGGCATCTCGATGGCGGACATCCCGCTGACGACGGGCCAGCCCGATCGCGGCGCCGGCGCCTATCAGTTCACGGCGTACACCATCTACGATCCGCTGGTCGCCTGGGAGATGGACGTCGCCGATCGCCCCGGCAAGCTGGTGCCCGGGCTCGCCACCGAATGGAAGGTGGATGATGCCGACAAGACCAAATGGCGGTTTGCCTTGCGCAAGGGCGTGAAGTTTCACGACGGCAGCGAGTTCAACGCCGATGCGGTGATCTGGAATCTGGACAAGGTGCTCAACGACAAGGCGCCGCAATTCGACAAGCGGCAGAGCGCGCAGGTGAAGACCCGCCTGCCTTCGGTCGCGAGCTACGCCAAGATCGACGATTTCACCGTGGAGATCACGACCAAGACGGTCGATTCCTTCTTTCCCTATCAGATGCTGTGGTTCCTGGTCTCGAGCCCGACGCAGTACGAGAAGCTCGGCAAGGATTGGGACAAGTTCGCGAGCCAGCCCTCCGGCACCGGTCCGTTCAAATTGACCAAGCTCGTGCCGCGCGAGCTTGCCGAGCTCACGAAGAATCCGGACTACTGGAACAAGAAGCGCATTCCAAAGGCCGACAAGATCGTGCTGGTGCCGATGCCGGAAGCGCTGACGCGCACCAATGCGCTGCTCGCAGGGCAAGTGGACCTGATCGAGACGCCGGCGCCGGACGCCGTGCCGCAGCTGAAGGCCGCCGGCATGAAGATCGTCGACAATGTCACGCCACATGTCTGGAACTATCACCTCAGCGTGCTGCCGGGCTCGCCCTGGACCGACATCCGCCTGCGCAAGGCGCTGAACCTCGCGATCAATCGTGACGAAGTCGTCGGCCTGATGAACGGCCTCGCAAAACCGGCCAAGGGCCAGGTCGACCCGTCGAGCCCGTGGTTCGGCAAGCCGAGCTTCGAGCTGAAATATGATCTGGCCGCGGCCAAAAAACTGGTCGAAGAGGCAGGCTACTCCAAGGCGACACCGCTGAAAGCCACCTTCATCATCGCCCAGGGCGGCACCGGCCAGATGCTGTCGCTGCCGATGAACGAATTCCTGCAGCAGAGTTTCAAGGAGATCGGCATCGACATCGACTTCAAGGTGGTCGAGCTCGAGACATTATATACGCATTGGCGCAAAGGTGCGGCCGACGAGATGAACGCCGGCATCACCGCCAACAACATCGCCTATGTCACCTCGGACCCTCTCTACGCCATCGTCCGCTTCTTCGCCTCCGACCAGATCGCGCCGGTCGGCGTCAACTGGGGCGGCTACAAGAACCCTGAGGTCGATGCGCTGATCAGCAAGGCCAAGCAAACGTTCGACACCGCCAAGCAGGACGATCTGATCGCGCAGGCTCACGCGCTGATCGTCGACGATGCCGTGCTGGTCTGGGTCGTCCACGACACCAACCCGCACGCGCTGTCGCCGAAGATCAAGCAGTTCGTGCAGGCGCAGCACTGGTTCCAGGATCTGACGACGATCGGGACGGAGTGAGAACGGCAAACGCCGGTGTCGTAGGGTGGGCAAAGCGGAAGCGTGCCCACCACCTTAAGCCGACGCGAGGAGATATGGTGGGCACGGCGCTAACGCGCCTTTGCCCACCCTACGGGAGCGTCGGTGGCGAAGAGGAGACCCACACTCGCGCGCCAAACACCGCTGTCGTCCCGGGGCGCGACGTAGTCGCGAGCCCGGGACCCATAACCACAGGAAGTGGTTTAGCGAAGACTCGGAGTTACCGGCTCGCGCCATAATATCTCCCTGGGGGTATGGGTCCCCGCGTACGCGGGGACGACAGTGAGTGTGCAGCGCCAACGATGGCCACACACCCACACCGCTACTTCGTCAGCAGCGCATACGCCCCGGTCCATCCCTCCGCCGGCGGATTGATCTGGAATTCCTTGATGCGCGCCTCGTACAGCTTGAACAGCTTTTCCAGCGTGTCGGCGTCCTCGCTGTGGCGGCCACGCTCGATCGCATCCAGCGCGCCCTGCCAGTCGCGGCCGCGGTAGCAGCCGAGCATCTCGATGGTGACGTTGCGCAGGCGCTGGAAGGCGCCCGAATGCATCACGTCCTCGCGGCCGGCGATGGCATAGATCACCTCCGGCTCGGTCTTGCCCTTGACCATGATAAAGTCGAGCTCGAGGATCGCGAACTTGTCCTTGGCGGCGAGCGCGGTCCTGGAGCCGACGATGATGGGAAAGCCGTATTCCTTCGACTGGCCTTCCAGGCGCGAGGCGAGGTTCACGCTGTCGCCGAGCACCGAATAGTTCTTCTTCAGGTCGGAGCCCATGTTGCCGACGACGCCGATGCCGGTGTTGAGGCCGATGCCGACATTGAGCGGGATGTAGACGTGACCGCCGGTAGCGGCCTCCTGCTCGCGCTCCTTGTTGACCGCGTCGATCTGCTCCAGCATCTGGATCGCGGCCTCGCAGGCGTTGACCTCGTGCTCGGCATCGTCGAGCGGCGCGTTCCAGAACGCCATGATGGCGTCGCCCATGTACTTGTCGATGTAGCCCTTCTGATCGATGATGACGTCGGTCAGCGGCGTCAGGAAGCGGTTCATCAGCGCGATCAGGCCTTGCGGATCTTGCTTGTAGCTCTCCGAGATCGTGGTGAAGCCGCGCACGTCGGAGAACATGATCGTCATCTCGCGCTCCTCGCCGCCGAGCACGAGCTTTTCAGGCGACTGCGCGAGCTGCTCGACCAGGACGGGCGACATGTATTGCGCGAACATGCCGCGGATCTGCACGCGCTGACGCTGCTCGCGCACGAAGCTGGCGAAGATCAGTGTCAGATAGATCGCGGTGGTCGAGAGCAGCGGATAGGTGAAGTCGATGAGGTAGCGGTTCTGCGCATAGAAGAACCAGGACACACCGACCAGGATGGCGGCGAACATCGCGCCCGCGAGCACTAGACGGACAGGGCCGAGATTCGGCGTGAAGATGATGACGAGCAGGCCGATCACGAGCGCGGCGATCAGCTCGACGCCGAGCGCATAGTTCGGCTGCGAGATTACCGCACCGCTGAGCACGCTCTCCAGCACCTGGGCATGGATCTCGACACCCGGCATGGTCGATGACACCGGCGTGGTCTTGATGTCGTTCAACCCGACCGCGGATGTGCCGACCAACACCAGCTTGCCGGCGATCTTGTTCGGCGGCACGGTGTTGTCGAGCACGTCGGCCGCCGAGATGTAGATCGAGGGATCCTGGCGGGCATAGTGCACCCAGAGCTGGCCGTTCTTGTCGGTCGGAATCTCCACGCCCTTGAGGCGCACGGCCCTGATGCCGGTCTTGTCGGTCCGGACCAGCAGCGTCGGCGTTCCCGTGACGACGCGCAAAATCTCGAGGCTGAGCGAGGGCATGATGTTGCCCTGGGCGCGCATGATCAACGGCACGCGGCGGATCAGGCCGTCGCGCTCGGTCTTGATCGAGAACAGGCCCCGGCCGGCGGCGACCTTCTCGATGACGGGCACGTTGCGCAGCAGGCCCGGAAATTCAAAGAGGAAGCGTTCGGCGCCCTCTTCGCCGACCGTCGCGATGCCGGTGAAGGGCAGCGACTTGTCGATCTCGGACGAGATCGGCTGCTGCCCGGTCTCGCCCAGCACCACGCTCGAGCGCTTAATCGCGTCGGCGAGGATCTGGTCGTTGGTCGGGAGCTCACGCAGCCTGGCGCGGGTGGCATCGTCGAGATCGCGCATCTGGCTCGCGACCAGATCCGGGTTGAGCCGGTCGGCTTCGGAGAACACCATGTCGAAGCCGATCGTCACCGCGCCGTTACCGGTGAGGTTCTGGATCAGGTCCGCGATCCGCGTGCGCGGCCATGGCCACTGGCCGAGCTTGGCGAGGCTCTTGTCGTCGATGTCGACGATGGTGACCGGACGCGCCGCCTTGTGGCGTGGATCGATCAGCTGGAACATGTCGAAGGTGCGCAGCCGCAATTCCTGGATCGGCGGCGGATCCCACAGCCGCGCGCCGGCGAACACGACCAGCAGCGCAAGGCACATCAGCCGCGCGAAGCCAAGCTTCCGCGCAAACCACCGCCGCAGGATCTTGAGACGTTTCATTTTAGTCGGACTTCCTGACCTGCATCGCGCCCGGGGCACCGATCATGGAGCGTCCGCGGGCGATTGGCTATTCCCCGGCGGTTGAGGATTATGGATTTTTTGCCACGGTCAAGCTGCGAGCCGGCCGCCAGGAGGCCCGGGCGGCGATCAGGTGATGTGGAAGATGAAATCGCTGGCCTTCAGATTTGCCGCAATCACGTTCTTCAGCAGGATCGTCTCGTGGCTGTCCAGCGTGATCAGGGCGCCGCCCGATTGCGGAGCGATATTGACGTCGTCCAGCGAGCTGATGCTGCCGAACTGCCGCAGGTCGATCTTGTCGAGGCCGACCTCGAAATCGTCGACGCTGTGCTGGATCGTATCCTGCGAAGCCACCGGCGCGAACACGAACTGATCCTTGGCGCCGCCGCCGATAAGCGTGTCGCTCGACTCGGTGGCGAAGATCACGTCCTTGCCGTCGGTGCCCTCCAGGCGGATGCCCTGGCTGTTGGCGCTCTCGACGAAGATGAAGTTCACGGTGTCGGAATGGCCGGTCGAGTCGGCAACGGCCACCGTGATCTTGTCCGTCGCGGGCGGCTGCGGATACTGCTCGGTGCTGGCGCCTGTCGGGTCGTAGGTGATGCCGGCACCTTCTGCGAGGCCGGTGTTGATCTGCTCGAGCGAGCCCGTCGTCGGATATGCACTGACGCTGCTGGTATCCGGATGCGAGGTCGACACCGTGACGGTGAAAATGTCCGTCGCCGCGCCAGAATCGGCATCGGTGACCACCAGATCGGTGATGATATCGTTGCTGTTCTCGCGGATGTGCTCGACGTGGAAGCTCTCGGTATTGATGACCGGGCCGATGGCAGGCGTCACGCTCGTGCCGATGGTGGTGATGTCGTGCGAGATCGGCGTGGTGCCGCCGGTGCCCGTCGCCGTGAGATCGATCGTCGCCGTCGAGCCAGCGGTGGTGATGGCGCCTGTATAGGTGTCGTCGAGAGCGTGGACGCCCAGCGCGCCAGGCTCGCCGCTGAATCCGTCGGCAGGCACGAACCGGATCAACGTAGCGGAGCTCAGCACGAGCGCATTCGCATCACCGACCGAGTCGACATCGACCCAGCAGCCGCCAACCTTGTACTGCCAGACGCCCTGGTCGGCGGTCGCGGCGTCCGACGTCACCGCGATGGCCTTGAAGGTCGCGCCAGTGTCGGCGTCATGGAACTTGTTCGTGAAGAGATCGCGGATCTTGCTGCCAGCCGGATCGCTGTCGTTGCCGGCGACGGCGGCCAGCGTCGCGCTGTCGAGCGTCGGTGCGTCGTTCTTGCCGGTGATCGTGATGGTGACGTCGGTCGTGGTGGTCTCGCCCCGGCCATCATCGAGCGTGATGGTGGACACGACCTTCGCCGTCTGGTCCTGGCCGAGGAAATCGAGCGCGTTGTCGGCGATCGAATAGTGCCAGGTGACCGTGCCGTTGTTCTTGCCGGTCTGCTCATAGGTCAGCGCGTTTTTCAACGCAGCGATCTCGCCAGGCGTGAGCGACCCGGTGACGTCGGTGGTGCCGTCCGCAGCGAGCGAGGTTACGGTCTGGCCGGTGACTGCCGCCGTCGGACGGTCGGTCAGGTCGAAATCCGTAAAGTGGATCGAGCCGGTCGCGGGCGTAGCTGTATCGATCGTGGCGAAGTCGCCGGTGGCGTCCGCCTGCTCCGAGACATTCCCGGCCAGCACACCACCGACGGTGAACGCCGGCGCGTCGTCATCGGCATGGATCGTGATCAGTGTGCCGCCATGACCGTCGTCGCTGCCGGCGAAATGGGCATTGGTGTAGTCAGCGCCGGTCAGGGTCAGGCTGATGTGGTTGCCGTCGGCGTCGGTGACCGTCAGCACTCCGCCGGTCGCTGGATCGGAATTGGCGACATAGACCGCGCTGGTGCCGAGTCCGTACTTGATCGTCGACAGGTTGATCGTGTCGTTCGCAGACAGCTCCGCGATCGCGCCGTCAAACGTCGCCGTGTCGATCTGAAGCCCGGCACCGTCGCCGTCGAGCGTGATCGTCTGCGTGACCGTGCCGTCGAGCTTCAGCAACGCGCCTTCATCGACGGCGACCGAGCCCGTACCGGACAATGAGCCGAACAGCGTCAGCTCACCATCATGGATCTCGATGGTGCCGGCATTGGTGATGGTGCCTGAGATCGAAGCCGTGCCGTAGCTGTTGATGTGGCTGTCGTTTTCGATGCTCAGCCCCGCCCCGGAAATCGAGGCCCCGTCCAGCAGATCGATGTCACCATGATTGATGATCGTCGACGCGTTGCCAAACACGCTCGTGCCGCCGACGGTCCAGGTACCGCCCGACTCGTTATTGAACGTGGCGGTGGCGACCGCGATGTTGCCGTTGATGTGGCCGGTGTTGTTGATCGTGATCTCGCCGCCAGTTTCGACGATCGCATAGGTCGATGAGGTCACGCTGCCGGCATCGGCTGGCCCGATGGTGCCGGAATTGTCGATCGTGGCCGCGCCGGTGGCATTCTCCTGGATGGAGATCGCAGCGACGCCATCGGCGCCGACCACGGAGCCGGTATTGGTGATGTGCGTCGAGCCGGTCGCGTTCGTATCGTCCTGGTCGACATTGATGCCGGACGAGATGGTGCCGGTGATGTGCCCGTTGTTGGTGACGGTGACTGCGCCGTTGCCATGGGAGACGATGTCGAGACCGACCGCGCCGGAAACGCCGCCGCCGATCGTCGCCGTGATATCGCCCGCGCCGTTCGCGCCGTCATGCAGCACGATGCCGTTGGCGGTCTGGCCGGTGATGTCGCCTGATGTCGTCAGCGAGATGTCGCCGATGCCATTCTGGGTGACGACGATGCCGTTGGTCGCGCCGGTCAGCGTACCGCTCGGGGTCAGGACGATGTTGCCGCGATTGCCGATCGTCCCGCCCGAAGCGGTGAAGTCGAGCGCATCGCCCTTGCCCGAATTGATGCCGGCATCGCCGGTGACCGTGAAAGTACCGCCGGTCGTCGCCTGACCGGTGATGGTGCCGGTAAAGGCATGGCTCGTCTTGTCGATCTCGAGCGTATTGGTGCCGCCGGCGAAGGTGACGGTCTGTGCGTCCGCACCACCGAGCTCCAGCGTCGTATTATTGTCGATAATCAGCGTGCCGGCACCGGTGATGCCGCCGGACAGGTTGAGCGTGCCGCTCTGGACTTCGATGGTGCCGGTATTGGTGACGCCGCCCGTGATCGTATTGAGGCCGGCGACGCTGTACAGGTTGCCGGCGTTGCTCAGGCTGCCGCCATTGATCGAAACGTCGGTCAGATAGAGTTTTGACGCGCCGTCGACCGAGATCATGCCGCCAGCGTTGGCGATGGTGGCGGTCGTGAGCTTCAGCGTGCCGCCTGTCACTGCCTCGATCAGACCGTGATTGGTGATGGCGCGAAGGATGCCGGGATCGATCGTCAGCGTGCCGCTGGTGACCGAGATCGTGCCGGTGTTGCCGACGTCGGCGTTGTCGATGGCACTCGCGCCGGTCGTTTCCAGCGTGCCGGCGATGGTGAGCGTGCCACCGGCCAGGCTCGCACCGTTCAACGTCAGATTCTTGCTCGCATCGACATTGACGGTGCCGTGATTGACGATCGCGGTGCCCAAAACGGTCGCGTCGTCCAGCGTCAGCGTGACGCCGCTCCCGACCGTCACCGCGCTGATGCTGAGCGTGGCCCCGCTGTCGATCTTGCTGGCGCCGGTGACGTCGATCGTGCCGGCGCCCTTGATGGCGCCGCCGCTGATCGTGGCGTCGTCCAGCGTCAGTGCGGCATTGCCGTCGACGATGACGTCGCCGCTCGAATTGTCGACGGTCGAGCCCTGATCGATCGCGAGCGTGCCGTTGGCGAGCACTTCGATGATGCCGGCATTGGTGACGGTCTCATCGCTGAGCGCATTGCGCGCACCGCTCGCCTTGAAGACGGTGTTGTTTTGAAGAATGCCGCCGCTCAGGACGGCATCGCCGGTCAGATCGATCTCACCGTTATTGGTAATCGTGCCTGCGCCGCGAATGCCGGCGTTGAGGACGGGGCCCCCCTCGTCATCACCGCCGCCGGTGTCGATCACCGCACCAGCTCCGCCGATGGTCGCATTGTTGACGATCAGCTTGCCGCTGGCGTCGACCGTGATCTGGCCGTCATTGGTAACGCTGGAGCCCTGATGGATCGTCAGCCAGCCGTTGGCCAGCACCTCGATCACACCGGCCGCGGTGTTGGACACGGTCTCGTGGGCGAACTCGACCGTGCCCTTGACGTTGACAGTGCCGGAATTGTTCAGCGTGCCGTTCTCGATCAGGCTGGTGCCGTCGAGCTCCAGCGTGCCCAAAATGCTGACGGTGCCGCCATCGACCGTCGCGGTGTCGACGATCAGCGTCGAGCCGGCATCGGCCCTCAGCAAGCCGCCGGCATTCTGGATCGTGGCGAGCGTCTTCAGCGTGCCGCCGGACAGCTCGATCGTGCCGGAATTGGTGATCGTGGTGCCGCTGGCGAAATCGCCGCCGCACGCGAGCGTCAGATAACCGGCATTGGTGAGCACGCTCGTGCCCAAAATCTCGGCCTTGCCGCCGACCGACATCGTTCCGGTCGCGGCGGTCGTGAGGATCGAATCGGCGCCCATGTTGAGCGCGCCTGATATCGTCAGCGAGCTCTGGACGATCACCTTCGGCGGCGGGCCACCGAAATCGTTCATCGTCAGCGACTTGGCGTAGGCCGCGGTGTCGATCGTCACCGGATAGGACGGCGTCAGGCCGTGCAGCTGATCGGTGATGACGATGACGTCGTCATTGATGGTCGGGACCGTGCCGGTTGCCCAGTTCGCCGCGTCCTTCCAGAAGCCGCCGGAGGGAGCGCCGGCCTTGTCGGTCGCGATCCACACCACCGCGGGCGCGTCGGTGCCCGTGATGGTCACGGTGATGGTTTGCTGCGAGGTGGCGCCTTGCGAGTCCGTGAGCGTCACGGTGTAGACCAGCGTCAGCACCTCGCCCTTCGGGATGAAGTCGGCGAGATAGACCGGCAGATCGGCCAGCGACCAGTTGATGGTGCCGGTGCCGTCCCCGGTGCTGTCGGCGCCCGCTGCGATCGCGACCGACATCGCGCTCTGGAACGCCGCGAGCGGGCCCGGCGGAACGGTGCCATCAGGCAGGGTCGCGCTGGTCAGCGCCACCGACACCGTATGCTTGTCGGTGAGATCGACGTCGTCGAAGTTCAGCGTGCCCGTCGTCGGCACATCGCTGGTGAGCGGACCGCCCGGCACGCTGGTGCCGCCTTCGAAGGTGATGACCGGAACGCTGGTGGTGATCACCGGCTTGTCGTTGGTGCCGGTGATCGTGATCGGGATGACGGTGGTCTCGGGGCTGACCGAGAAATTGTTATCGACGCGGACCATGTAGGTCAGCGTCAGCGTTTCGCCGGCCGCGAGGAAGTCGAAGACGTGGTCGGGGATCGTGTAGGTCCAGACCGCCGAGCCGTTGTTGTTGTTGGCGCCGTCGGCGACGACGCTGATCTGGATCTGCGTCGCCGCGATGTCCTGCTTCTGAAGTGCAGAGAGCGTGCCGGTGACATCCTGGCCGGCGCTCTTGTAGACGTAGTTCGGCGCATCGGCGAGGTTCACGCTCACCGTCGGCCTGTCGCCCAGGTTCTGGTCGACGAACGTGATGCGGCCGGAGATTGTGTCGGAATGCGTGGTGTCGCCGGTCGTGCCCGCGCGCTCAGTCAGCGCGAACGCCGTTTTCACATTGCCGTTGAGATCAAGGCTTTGAGACAGAGGCTTGCCGGGGTAACGGTTGAAAGGCGCCGTGTGATCGCCGGACCCTTGCGTTCCCTGCGGATTGAGGTTGGTGAAGACTGCGGTCGCGATGTAGCCCGCCGTCGTCTTGATCACCAGGCCGTCGCTGGTCTGCGTGATCGTGTCGGTGAAGTTCGTGGTCAGCTTGGTGTTGGTGTTGTTGTCAGTGAACTTCAGAGTGAACACGTCCGTGATCAGCTTCTGAACGTCCGGCGACAGCAGCCCGTTGGTGATCGAAACGTTGCCGCCACTGATCTGGATCATCTGGCCGGCCTGGTTGACCGTCGCGATCGGCAGCAGCGTGACCTTGTCGAACAGGATGTAGGAGCCCGTCGTGCCGTTCGGCTCGACCAGCACCTGGAAGCTCGCCTGCGGCTGCGGATCGCCGCCGCCGGCGGGAACGACGAAGTTGATCTGGGTCAGCACCGCCGTGCCGCGGATGCCCATGGTGGCGACCGGCGTGTCGATCTTCATGTCGCCGTGCTTGGCGGTCTCGCCGGCGACGAAGGTGATGGTGCCCGCGACCAGGCTCAGCAGCGAGGAATTGCTCGACCCGTTGGGGTCGTAGACCATCTCGTTCAGCACCATCCGCGCATTGGAGGACAGGCCGAACACGGTGCCGTCGATGAAGGTGATGCCGAGCGTCGAGTCAGCACCGGTCGAGACCACATCGCCCTTCTCGACATTGTCGCCGTTGTTCAGGGTGACCGAGACGCCGTTGCGGACCGCGGTCGCGCTGCCGGAGAGTTTCGTGACGTGGCCGATGACCTGCGCGGCGGCGATGCCGGGCGCGGCCTGCGCATATTGCACATGGCCGGTGAGCGCGTTGACGACGTCGCCGGAGAGATGGGCGCCATCGGGCGAGGCGATCGCTGCGCGCTTGTCGCCCTTGAAATAATCGTGAACGACGAACTCGTGCCCCTCGTGAGACAGCACGAGGTCGAGACCTGCGCGCTTGAACTCGCCATTGAAGATCAGGTTCGGATCGGGAACAACGAACGTGCCGTCGGGCACGTGACCGTGTGCCTTCGCGATAAAGGGCTTGGCGATAAAAGGCTTGGCCGCAAAGGAATCGACATGAACGTCCGCGGCCGAGCGGGAACCCTCGCCATCAAAGGGAATCGTGGCGTCAAATTTGCCAGCGTAATTCAACCGGGGGGCACCGCAAAAAGAGTTAAAATTTAAGTAAGTAACGACCGCCTAAGCTTGAATAGCATTACCAAGTCCTTAGCGAAACCATCTATTGCTTGTGTGATTCCCATCACTTGGCTGGAGGAGTCCCCAATAGCGGCGCCTTCACAGAGAAGCCGAAGTAATTCTTAAAATATTCCGAGGTCGGTTTTCGGCTTATTTCCACGCATTCCCAGTCATCCAAAGTAATCAGTCGCCCCTATCGAACGACGGATACTTGTGCCATCTTTTGTTCGTAGTACCCCGCAGCATCCTGCGGCAAATACAGGTCAAAATCTGTGACCCAACTAACAGAACCCGTGAAATAGCGGGCTGTTAGCCATAAGCGGTAGAATCAGCCCTCCCGCAACTTCTCCCTGCAATTGGTTCCATTTCGCGGCGACGGAGCCCTCCTAGCCGGCGAATCGTAAAATTTTACGCAATTTGCACAGGCGCGTTTCAGCCTGTCTCACGGTTCTGGGAGCCCTGCCGGGCGCATTAAGCAGAACAAAACGGCCCGTCTCGCACTATCTCCGCGAAGCAACAAAGCCCGGCACGACCAGGTCGAGGGGGACCTGGCGAAGCCGGAAGGGGATGTCAGATGGAGACCGCTGCTCGCTCGCGCGCCTGGCGCGCTGTCCTTGTGCTGTGCGGATTGATCTTGCTCGGATCGGCCGCCGAGCTCCGCGCCGGCACGCTGCTGTCGCCTGGAGCCGGCGTCCTCGTGCGCAAATCCGCCGAGCCGTTCGGCGTGTTCGCCTTCGCCATATCGTCCGGCAGCCTCCAGCAGAAATGGTTCGCGCTGAAGCAGAAGCTCGACGACGACATGGTGCAGCTCGCGCTGTGCGACGGCGACCGGGACAATTGCGCGTCGCCCGCGGCGCTCAAACTGATCGCCATCGTCGACCAGGCCCGCAGCCGCGACGGCCGCGCGAAGCTGGGCGAGACCAATCGCGCCATCAACCTTGCCATCCGGGCCGCCAATGACGGCGCCGACGACGTCTGGAGCTCGCCGCTCGCGACCTTCGCGCGGGGGGCCGGCGACTGCGAAGACTATGCCATCGCCAAGCTGGCCGCGCTGCGGCTCGCCGGCGTTGCCAACGAGGACCTCCGCATCGTCGTGGTGCGCGACGTCAGGGCCGGCGAAGAGCATGCCGTTGCCGCAGCAAAGCTCGACGGCCACTGGCTGATGCTCGACAACCGCCGCATGGCGATGGTCGAGGACGACGCGGCCCAGACCTACCAGCCGCTGTTCGTGCTCTACCAGTCCGCCGTGATGAAATATGTCGACGAACCCGTGCGGTTGTCGATGGCCGCGCCCGCGGCGCACTGAACTGTCTCTCGTAGCCCGGATGGAGCCAACGGGGCGGCGCAAAGCGCCGCCCGATGACAGGCTCCGCGAAATCCGGGACTTTCACGACGCGCACCGCTCCCGGATTACGCTTCGCTCCATCCGGGCTACGGGTCTCACGTAAACCGTCACGCCACAAAGCCGTTTCGCCGCGCGATCCGGGGCGCTAGCATGGCGCCTTTGCGGGGGCGACTGGAATGCGGTTCATCGTGCTGTCTGTGCTTGCGCTGCTGGTATTGCCGGCGGCACCAGGCTCCGCGCAATCGGGCCCGTCCGACCGCTCCATCGCCGACAGGCTGCCGCTGTTTGCCCGAAACAACTGCCAGCAGATCCGCGATCCCGGCAATCAATTGATCTGCGGTGACGCCGAGCTGGCGGCCGCCGCCGAGAAGCTCGGCACGGCGATCGAGTCGCGGCTCGCCCGCCTGCCCGATCGCCTGCCCGCGATCGAGGAGAATGCGATCTGGATCCGACAGCGTAACCTCGGCTGCGGCATCGTCGGCCAGACCGCGATCCGCACCGACGATTTCGACCGCGTGAAGGCGTGCCTTCTCAAGGTCACCGAAGAGCGCGCCGCAATCGTGCGTGATCCCGATTTCGACTGTCTCGCGGCCAACACCGCCGCGGGCGCGCTGATCTGCGCGGACCCGTCGCTGGCGCTCACCGAAACCGAGCTCAACAGCCAGGTGCTGGGCCTGATCGGCAGGCTGGATCCGACCGCGGCCCGCTTTGCCTTCGCCGAATACGGCCGATGGACGAGAGAGCGCGATCGCAAGTGTAATCTCGTCGGCAAGGAGAACGTGCCGCTTGCCGAGCTTTCGTCCGCGGAAGATTGTCTCGCCGACCATCTGAAGCGCAAGACCGAGGAGATCGCCGCCGCCAAGGGCGATCCGAAGAAAGTGTTCGGCCGGCAGGTCGCGGCCCGCTCGCCCGACACCGATGCCGTCGATTTCTGCGCCGCGCGGATTCACGCCGCCAATTCGTGCGGCAATTTCCTCCGCATCAACCGTGTCTACGCGCTCGACAGCCAGGTGACCGACCAGGATGCGCAGGTCACGGGCGAGATCGAGATGGTCGTGCTGGCGCCCTTCACCATGTGCAGCAAGGTCGCTTCCACCTGCACCGGCACCTGCTGGGACCCCAGGACGGGCCGTCCGCAGCCCGGCGTCGGCAGCAAGGAGCGATCCGGCGAGGCCTTCAACGTCACGCGCCGCCTGAGAGTCCAGCGGACCTTCGCCTTCGTGAAAGCCGCCGACGGCTGGCGCTGCCGGGAAGACGAGCTGGCGCCGGTGAATTCGGGGACGGCGGGCGGCGGATCGTAGGTTCTCACCGTGGCGTGCTTTCTTCCTTCTCCCCTTGTGGGAGAAGGTGGCGCGCAAATCGTGCGCGCCGGATGAGGGGTTCTCTCCACTCGCACGACCATTCGTGAGGATAGAGACCCCTCACCCGGCTTCGCTTTCGCGAAGCCACCCTCTCCCACAAGGGGAGAGGGTGCACCGTCAGCGCAGCGAGAGCGATCCAATCAAAACATCAGATTGTCCTTCACCAGAACCCAGCGGCCGTTCTTGACCTGCTGGACCTGCGTGATGGTGGTGGCGAGATGGTTGGTCTTCGAGAACACCGTCGGCGGCGAATTGAAGATATCCTGGAACTTGTCGCCGGACTCCAGCGCATCGAGCATCTTCTGGCCAGTGAGATCCTTGCCAGCCTTGTTGGCATAATACGCGAACGTCATCACCGCATTGTAGCCAATGATCGCCTGGGTGTTGGCGTCGGCGTTGAATATCTTCTTGTAATTGACGAGCCAGTCCTTCACCTTTCCCTTCGCGGTGTCTTCGTAGGGAATTTCGAAGTTCGAAGCGGCATACAAGCCTTCCACCACGTCCTTGCCGAGCGCCGGCACTTCGAGCACGTTAACGGGCGTGGCGCCGAGGAAGGTGACGTCCCATCCGAGCTTCTTCGCTTCACCCATCGTGCCGATCGGCTCGCGGAGGACCGCGCCGAGCACGACGAGGTCGCAGCCGTCGGACTTCATCTTGGCGACTTGCGCGCTGAAGTCGGAGGCGCCGCGCTTGTAGCTCGTGATCGAGGCCGGCTGCATCTTCATGGCGGCGAGCTGCTGGTTGAAGCCGTCGAGCACGTTTTTACCGTACTCGTCATCCTGATGCATGATGCACGGCTTCTTGAAATTCTTCGCCTCTATCATGTATTTGAGCGCTGCGCGCGTGCTCTCGACATAGGGCAAGAGGTTGTTGAACTTCAGCCGCTCCTGCGGCTTGGCCGGATCGAACTTGAAGGTGAACTCGGCCGCCGTCAGCGGGAAGAGCTGAAGCACGCCGGCGTCGAGCAGGATATCCTGCGCGGCGAGCACGGTCGGCGATCCCATCGGGCCCACCATCGCGAAGATTTTGTCGCGCTCGATCAGTTTTTGCGATGCCAGCACGGCCTTCTTGGGATCGTAGCCGCTGTCCTCGACGACCAGCCGGATCTTGCGACCGTTGACGCCGCCGGCGGCATTGACCTCCTCGACCGCCATCTTCATGCCGTTGGAGACGGGCACGCCCCAGCCTTTGATCGGGCCCGACAGGTCCTGGTGGGTACCGATGACGATCTCGCTGGCCGAGATGCCGTCATTGGTGACCTTGGTTTGCGCAGCGGCCGGCAGACAGGTGAGCGCCACCGCGCCTACCGCAAGGCCGAACGTTTTCAACGATCTCGACATTGACGTCTCCTCTCCTTAAGGCCCGTATGACGCGAAGGGCGGGGGCCACAGCTCCTTCGCTTTCTCGACTTGGCAGGCTCGTCACGCCACCGCGCGTGCGCGATACATCGCGTCGATCTCGGCGGCGTAGCGCTTGTTCACGAAACCGCGCTTCAGCTTCATGGTCGGCGTCAGCTCCTCGTCCTCCGGGGTCAGCTGCCGCTCGATCAGAAAGAACTTCTTGATGGTCTCGACGCGGGCGAAATTGCCATTGACCTGCTCGATCTCGCGCCAGATCAGGTGCTGGATCTCGGTCGCCCGGCACAGGCTCGCGTAATTGGTGAAGGGGATGTCGTGGTCCTGCGCGAACTTCTCGACGTTCTCTTGGTCGATCATGACGAGGCAGGTCAGATACGGCCGCTTGTCTCCGATCACGACGGCGTCAGAGATATAGGGTGAGAACTTGAGCTGGTTCTCGATCTCGGAGGGCGTGATGTTCTTGCCGCCGGAGGTGATGATGATGTCCTTCATCCGGTCGGTGATCCGGACGAAACCCTCGCTGTCGATCGTGCCGACGTCCCCGGTGTGCAGCCAGCCGCGCGAATCGATGGCCTCCGCGGTCTTTTCCTGCAGGTTCAAATAGCCCATGAACAGGAAGTCGCCCTTGATCAAAATCTCGCCGTCGGGCGAGAGCGCGACTTCGCCCCAGGGCACGGCCGTACCGACCGAGCCGAGTTTGATCCGCTCCGCCGGCATCATGGTCGCAACCCCGCAATTCTCGGTCTGGCCATAGACCTCGTGGATGTCGATGCCGAGCGCGAGATACCAGCGGATCAGGTCCGGTGCGATCGGCGCCGCGCCCGTGAACGCGATGTGGCAGCGATCGAGCCCGATCATGCGGCGGATGTTGCGGAACGCGAGGCGGTAAGCGAGACGATTGGCGATGCGGAGCGACAGCGATGGCGCTTTGCCCTCGATCCGGCAATCGACCATGCGGTAACCGATGTCGATGGCACGCCGGTAGACCCATTGCTGGAACGGCGTCGCATCCTTCAGCGCGATGGTGATGGCGGAATAGAATTTCTCCCAGATGCGCGGCACCGCTAGGAAGATGGTCGGCTGCACCTCGCGCAGATTGTCCGGCACAGTCTCGGGACTTTCGGCAAAATTCATCACCGAGCCGAGCGCAACCGAGATGTAGTAGCCCCCGACGCGTTCGGCGACGTGGCAGAGCGGCAGGAAGATCAGCCGGTCTTCATCTTCCCTCGCCGGAATGAAGTCGTTGGCGTGCCGCATCTGGTGCGTGACGCCGCGGTTCGCGTGCATCGCGCCCTTGGGCGGACCGGTCGTGCCCGAGGTGTAAACGAGAACCGCGAGATCGCCGGCGCCGCGGCTGTCGATCATGTCCTGCCACAGCACCTCGCGGCCGACCATGTGGTTACGGCCGAGCGCGCGAAACTCGTCGAGCGACATCACCATGTCATCAAAGAAGCCACTGAGGCCCTCCATGTCGAACACGATGATCCTCTGTAGCGACGGACAGCGTGCGCGGCAGGCGAGGATCTTGTCGAGCTGCTCCTCGTCCTCGGCGAAAATCACTTTCGTCCGGGAATCGTTGACGAGATATTCGACCTGGGAGGATGCATCAGTCGGATAGATGCCGGAGGAGACGCCGCCGGCGCACAAGATGCCCATGTCGGCGTAGACCCATTCCGGCACCGCGTTGGCGATGATGGAGGCGACGTCGCCGGGCATGAAGCCAGACGCGTGAAGTGCGTAGGCGATCTCCTTCGAAATCGCGAGCCACTCGCGCCAGCTGGTCGGCTGCCAGATGCCGAACTTCTTCTCGCGAATCGCGGGCCTGTCGCCACGCGTCTGGGCCGCGCGCAAGAAGCTCTTCGCGATCGTGTCAGCGACCGTCAGCACCGCCGGTCGGACCATGCACGTTCCCTCCTTGTCGCTTGCCCTCCGCTCCCTGCCTTGCCGGCGGTCTATGTTTGCGGACGGGCTAATCCACTTAACGCCAAGTCTTCCTTCAACGCCAAGTTTTCTTCTTTTTCCAGCGCCGCTCACCTCGCGCGCCCGCCTCCTTGGCGCCAAGGTAGAATTCCTGGATGTCCTGGGAATGCATCAAGCGGTCGCAGGTGTCGTTCATCACGACGCGGCCGATCTCCAGCACGTAGCCGTAATGCGCCGTCTCCAGCGCCACCTTGGCGTTCTGCTCGACCAGCAGGATCGACATGCCCTGCTCCTCGTTGACGCGGCGGATGATCGTGAAAATCTCCTTCACCAGGATCGGCGACAGCCCGAGCGAGGGCTCGTCGAGCAGCAACAGCGTCGGCCGGTTCATCAGCGCGCGTCCGATCGCGAGCATCTGCTGCTCGCCGCCGGAGAGCTGGCCGGCTGGCTGGTTGATGCGCTCCTTCAAACGCGGGAAATAGCCGTAGACGCGTTCCATATCCTCGGCGACGCCGTCGCGGTCCTTGCGCGGATAGGCGCCCATCATCAGGTTCTCGCGAACCGACAGGAACGGGAACACTTCGCGCCCCTCCGGCACATGGCTGAGGCCGAGCCGCACGATCCTGTCGGCCTCCATGCGCTGGATCGACTTGCCCATGAACTCGATGGCGCCCTTCTGCGGATCGAGAATGCCCGAGATGGTCTTCAGCACCGTGGTCTTGCCGGCGCCGTTAGCACCGAGCAGCGTGACGATGCGGCCGCGCGGCACTTCCAACGAGATGCCACGGATCGCCATGATCGGCCCGTAATAGCTCTCGATGTTGGAGAGCTTCAGGATGATGTCAGGCGTCACCGCGGCGTCCATTGCATCAGGCTCCCAGATAGGCTGCGACGACGTCGGGATGCTGCTGCACCTCGGCGGGCGAGCCCATCGCGAGCACCCGGCCGTAATTGAGCGCGATGACGCGATCGGAGACGCGGTTGACCAGCGACATGTCGTGCTCGACCATCAGCACGGTGACGCCGAGCTCGTTCTTCAGGTCGCGGATCCAGAAAGACATGTCGCCGGTCTCCTCGACATTCAGGCCCGAGGACGGCTCGTCGAGCAGGATCAGCTTCGGCTCCGAGCACAGCGCGCGCGCCAGCTCGATCACCTTGCGCACGCCGTAGGGCAGGCCAGAGATCAGCTTGTCGCGGTAGGGTTCGAGATCGAGGAACTCGATCACCTGCTCGACCCTGCGGCGATGCACCTTCTCGTTCGCCCGCACGCTCGGCAGGAACAGCAGTTCCTGCCAGAGCTGGGTGGTCGAGTGACGGTGGCGGCCGACCAGAAGGTTGGAGAGCACGGTCGCGTTCTCGAACAGCTCGATGTTCTGGAAGGTGCGCGCGATGCCGAGCCTGGCGATGTCGGAGGGCGGCTGCTCGGTGATGTCCTGGTCTTCGAAGAAGATCCGGCCCGTGGTCGGCCGGTAGATCCGCGAGATCAGGTTGAAGATCGAGCTCTTGCCGGCACCGTTCGGTCCGATGATCGAGAGGATCTCGCCCTTCTCGACCGCGAAGGACACCGCATCGACCGCCTTCAGCCCTCCGAAATGCAGCGACAGGTTCTCCGCGCGAAAATAGCTCATCGGTTGCGCTCCGACTTCACGTAGATCTTCTGCCGCTTGAAGGTGGCGCGCTTGTAGAGCGGAAACAGCTGGAAGAAGAGCTTGATCTTGAGCCAGCGGCCGTAGAGCCCGAGCGGCTCGAACAGCACGAACAGCACGATGATGATGCCGTAGATCGCACCCTTCAATCCGTTGAGCGAGGCGAAGGCCGCGACCTTGGACTGGATATTGCCCGCAGTCGCCGGGCCCGCCCCGAACGTCGCGGCAATGCCGGCGATGATGCCGGGCAAGTCGTCCTTCAGATAGGTCAGGAACGGGTCGATCATCACGATGAAGATCGCGCCCAGCACTGCGCCGTGCAGGCTAAAGGTGCCGCCGATCAGGATCACGATGATGAACTCGATCGAGAGCTGGAGCGTGAACATCTCCGGCGAGATGAAGGAGAGCTTGTGCGCGAACAGCACGCCGGCAAAGCCGGTGATCGCCGCCGAGATTGCAAAGGACTTCACCTTGTACAGCGCGACGTTGACGCCCATGCTGCGCGCCGCGGTCTCGCTGTCGCGGATCGCGACGAAGGCGCGCCCCGTCGGCGAGCGCAGCAGATTGAGCGTGCCGACGATGGTCAACACCAGCACGGCGAGGCAAAGGAAATAGAAGGTCGGGCTGTCGCGCGGAACCGTGACGCCGAGCAGCGACAGGGTCTTGACCCGCATGCCCTCGTTGCCGTTGGTGACACTCTCCCAGCGCGCCAGGATCTCCTCGACGATCAGGGCAAAGGAGATAGTGGCGATGACGAGGTAGATGCCGGTCAGGCGCAGGGCGGGAAAGCCGACCATCGCGCCGATCAACCCGGTCAGGGCACCGGCCGCGAGGAAATAGACCGGGAACGGCACGTTGTATTTCTGCAAGTATGCCGCTGTGTAAGCGCCGATCGCGAGGAACGCCGCGTGGCCGAGCGAGGCTTGTCCCGTAAAACCGGTCAGAATCAGAAGGCCGACGCCAACCGTCGCGTAGATGCAGACGAAGACGAGCTGGCTCATCAGATAGCTGGAGAGCACATAGGGCGCGATCAGCAGCAGCGCGAGCAGGATGCCGTAGGAGACGACGTAGCCCGAATGCGGGAACAGCTTGATGTCGTCCTCATAGTCGGTCTTGAACAGGAAGCGCATGGCGTTCAGACCTTCTTGCGGACGTGAAGGCCGAATAGGCCTTCAGGCTTCAAGAGCAGTACGGCGAGCAGCACGAGATAGGGCGCGACGTCCTTCCAGCCCTCCGCCAGATAGAAGCCGGCCATGCTCTCGATCACGCCGATCAGCACGCCGCCGACGACCGCGCCGGGGATCGAGCCGAAGCCGCCGAGAACTGCGGCGGGAAACGCCTTGAGGCCGAGCACGAGGCCCACATTGGAATGGATGAAGGTGATCGGCGCCAGCAGCACGCCGGCGCAGGTCGCGACCGCCGCGCTGATCGCCCAGACGACCGACACCACCCGCTTGACCGGGATGCCCATGTAATAGGCCGCCAGCATGTTCTCGGAACTGGCGCGCATCGCGGTGCCGAGCGTGGTCTTGTTGAAGAACAGCCAGAGCAGCGCGCACAGGATCATCGTCGCGGCGATCACCGAGAGCTTGTCGTAGGCCAGCACCAGCGAGCCGACGCGCAGCACGCCGTGGCTGAACGGCGTCTCGATCTTCAAATCGTCGGTGCCCCAGATCATCCCCGCGACCGAGCGCAGGAAATAGCCGAGGCCGATGGTGGCCATGATGATGGAGAATTGCGGATAGCCGAGGATCGGCCGCACCACCACGCGCTCCGCCAGCATGCCGAACAACGCCATGGCAGCCACCGCCCCGGCAAAGCCGATCCAGTAGTTCAGTCCCATCATGCCGATGAAGGTGAAGGCGAAGAAGCCGCCCAGCATCATCAAATCGCCTTGGGCGAAATTGACGACCTCGGTGGCCTTGTAGACGAGCACGAAGCCGAGCGCGATCAGGCCGTAGACGCAGCCGAGCGCAACACCGCTGACCAGCTGCTGAACGAAATCCAGCATCGCCGCGCAACCTCCCGATACAACCGGCGGTTCTTCGTGACCGCCTTGCTGCATCTTGTGTCCAGTCGCTACGCGGTCGTTTCGCCGCGTTAGCGCCATTTGTCCCGGCGCCAATTCAGCCTGAACCGTCCAGCGCTGTCAACAAACGGTGACTTGCCATTAGTCGCAACCGGATGGCGGAATTTGTGGGCCGTAGATTCACGGTGCCGAAACATCTTGGGATCATGGTCGCGAGCGATGCAAAACCGGATGGTATGGCCGTCATGAAGCCGGACAAGTCGGCGCTGGAAGTCCTGGGGTTAACGAAGCGTTTTGACCGTCTGGCGGTCGACAGCCTCGATCTCACCATTCACGCCGGCGAATTCTATGCGCTGGTCGGCCCCAACGGCGCCGGCAAGACCACCACTTTGCGCATGGTCGCGGGCCTGTTGCGGCCCGATGCCGGCGCGGTCACGATCTTCGGCATCGATGCGCTCGCAAATCCCGTCGCCGCCAAGCAGGTGATGGCGTGGGTCTCCGACGAGCCCATGATCTACGACAAGCTGACGCCGCTTGAGTACCTCGAATTCGTCGCCGGGCTCTGGGGCATCGCGCCGTCGGTCTCGGAACCGGTCGCGCAGGACCTCCTGACCTCGCTCGGGCTCGAGCCGCACCGGCACGAGCGCTGCGAAGGCTTTTCCAAGGGCATGCGCCAGAAGGTCGCTCTCGCCGGCGCGCTGGTGCACGATCCCCGCCTCATCATCCTCGACGAGCCGCTGACCGGGCTCGATGCCGTTTCCGCCCGCCACGTGAAGGGACTGCTGAGCGAGCGCGTCCGCGCCGGCTGCACGGTCATCATGACCACGCATATCCTCGAGGTGGCCGAACGAATGGCCGATCGCATCGGCGTGATCGCCTCCGGCCGTCTGGTCGCCGAGGGCACGCTGACCGAGCTGCGCCAGCAGAACGGCCATGCCGACACCAGCCTGGAAGATCTCTTCATCGCGCTGGTGACGCTTCCGGAAGCCGCATGAGCTCCGCAACCGCACTGTCCTGGTTTGCCCGCCACGAGCTCCGGCTCGCCTGGCGCGAATGGTTCGCCATGATGACCGGCGGCCGGCGCAAGCGGGCGCGCGCCGCGATGATCGGCCTGCTGTTCTTCGCGGCACTGCTGCACGTACCGGCCTGGGCGGTGATCGGCCGCTTCGCCGACCTGCAGCTGCCGCTCGACAAGTCCTCGCTGATCGTGATCTCGGCGACGATCTTTCTGGCCTGGACGCTGATGCTGTCGCAGGCGATCGAATCGGTGACGCGGGTGTTTTACGCCCGCGCCGATCTCGACCTGATGATGTCCTCGCCAGCGACGCTGGCCAATCTGTTCTCGGTGCGCATCGCCGCGATCGCGCTGGCCGTCACCGTGATGGCGCTGCTGTTCTCGACGCCGTTCATCGACGTGCTGGTGATCGGCGGCGGGGCGCGCTGGCTCGCGGCATTCGGCGTCGTCGTCGCCATGGGCCTCTCGGCCGCGGCGATCGCGATCGCCGTCACCATCCTGCTGTTCCGCCTGATCGGCCCGGCGCGCACGCGCTTCGTCGCCCAGGTCCTCGCCGCGATGATCGGCGCCGGCTTCGTGATCGCGCTCCAGGTCGCCGCGATCATGTCCTATGGCACGCTGTCGCGCTTCACCATCCTGACCTCAGGCAGCTTTGCCGCCTACGCGCCCGACGTCGACAGCATCTGGTGGTGGCCGGCGCGCGCGACCATGGGCGACAGCGAGGCGCTGCTGCTGCTCCTGGCGCTCGGGCTCGTGCTGCTCGGCAGCGTCATGGCGGTCTTCTCGCACCGCTTTGCCGACACCGCGATCGATGCCGCCGCTTACGGCGCCTCCGGCAGCAAGGCCGCGAAGCAGCGCCCGTTCCGCGGCGGATCGCGGCAACAGGCGCTGCGGCGCAAGGAATTTTCGCTGCTCTGGCGCGATCCCTGGCTGATTTCGCAGACGCTGATGCAGCTGCTCTATCTGGTGCCGCCGGCGCTGCTGCTCTGGCGCAACTTTGCCGACAGCTCCGCGGCGCTGACGCTGATCACACCCGTCATCGTGATGGCGGCAGGACAGCTCGCAGGCGGGCTCGCCTGGCTGACGATCTCGGGCGAGGACGCCCCCGACCTGGTTGCGACCGCGCCGTTGACGCCGTCCAGCGTCATCCGCGCCAAGATCGAGGTGGTGCTGATCGCCATCGCCGCCATCTTCTGCCCGCTGGTCGCAGCACTCGCCTTCGCCTCGCCGTTCCAGGCCGCGGTCAGTGCCGGCGCTGTCATCATCAGCGCGGCGTCCGCGACTGCGATCCAGCTCTGGTTCCGGGTGCAGGCCCGGCGCAGCCAATTCCGCCGCCGCCAGACCTCGTCGCGGCTTGCGACCTTCGCCGAAGCCTTCTCCTCTATCGGCTGGGCCGCCAGCGCGGCGCTGCTGCTCGCGCTGCCGCTTGCCGGTCTCATCAGCGGCCTGATCACCGCGGGCCTCATCGCCATCACCTGGAAGTTCAGCCCAAGGCGCAACTAAAAGCCAGGAGTAAGGCTGCGACACTGACGCGCTGTTGATCGCGGCCTATTGGCCACCCGCTGCATTGCACGCTAGACTTCTCCCGAAGTCATCGGGGACGGATTCATGCGGCGACTGGTTTCAGCGGCTCTGGCGCTGTTCGGCGCATTCCTCTCTCCTGCTCTCGCCCAGCAGCCACCTCAGCGCAGCGAATGCCTGGCGATGGCAAACGCCGCGCCCCGCGCAATGCCGGCCGCCTTCCGGCAGGCCGCAGGCTCGGCTGAAGTCAAGATCACCTATGCCGGCCATTCCACCTATTTCATCGACACGCCCGGCGGCCTGCGCATCGCGACCGACTACAGCGGCGCCTACCAGGTCGGACGTCTGCCCGATGTCGTCACCATGAACCGGGCGCACAGCACGCACTACTCCTTATTTCCCGACAAGCGCATTCCCCATGTGCTGCATGGCTGGGGTGAGGACGGCAAGCCGGCCATCGTGTCGGAGCGCATCGGCGACACCTTCATCCGCAACGTCACGACCGACGTCCGCCGCTATTTCGGTGACGATTCCGGCACCGACATGATCCGCGACGGCAACTCGATCTTCATCTTCGAGGTCGCCGGCCTCTGCATCGGCCATCTCGGCCATCTCCACCACAAGCTCGACGAAACCCATTTCGCCCAGATCGGGCGACTCGACATCGTGATGGTGCCGATCGACGGCACCTACACCATGTCGCTCGACGGCGTCTCCGAGATCACCAAGCGGCTGCGTGCCTCTGTGGTGCTGCCGATGCACCGCTTCGCCACCCCGCTCGACGAATTCATGCACCTCATCGGCCGGCAGTTCGAGATCGACCGGCGCAGCGAGCGCTCCTTCCGGATGTCGCGGGACGCGCTGCCGACGACGCCGACAGTCATCATCCTCGACGGCGTCTGACGCGCAATTTTCTCCAAGTCGATAGCCGTTCGGTCGTGCTGATCTCCTCCCGACAGGAGATCGACATGACCGACTTTGCCAGACTTTTGCACGCGGACGGACCGAACCCCGAGCACGCGGCGGCGCTCCAGCTCTACGGCCGCTTCGTCGGTGACTGGGATGCCGGGATCACCGCTCATGGACCCGACGGAACCAAGCACACCGCGCCCGGCGAAATCCATTTCGGCTGGGTGCTGGAAGGCCGCGCCGTTCAGGATGTCTGGATCATTCCCCGCCCCGCGGGTGCACCGGCGTTTCCGATCGCCGGCAATTGGTACGGCACGACATTGCGCGTTTACGACCCCTCCATTTCCGCGTGGCGGATTTCCTGGTTCGATCCGGGCCGGAGCGTATTCCGCCAGCAGATCGGCCGCCCGCGCGGCGCGGACATCGTGCAGGAAGGCGCGACCGACACGGGCGACCTCACACGCTGGAGTTTCACGGAGATTGCCGATGATTCCTTCCATTGGCTCGGCGAAGTGAAGCCGGCAGCCGCGGCCAACTGGCGGCTTGTGGTCGATGTGAGGGCGAGGCGGCGCAAGGGCTGACGACGGCGCCGCTGTGCTCGCGATGACGGGTGCGGTTGCGCAGCACGCGCAGCTGGATGCGAAGACGAGGTGCTAGGCTCCCCCCACAAAAAATATAAGGGAGCGAATGCCGATGGCTGCAAGCGGTGTGCCCGCCAACACGAGCGGGCTATTCGTCGAGCCGCGCGAGGACTGGCTCGCGCAATATCAGGAGGAGATCATCGATCCCTTGCGGCCGATCGTCGATCCTCATCACCATCTCTGGAATCGCGGGCAGCGCTATCTGATCGAGGAGATGGCGGCCGATATCGCCTCCGGGCACAACATCATCGCCACCGTCTATGTCGACTGCCGTTCGATGTATCGCGCACACGGGCCTGAGGCATTCCGGCCGGTCGGCGAAGTCGAGTTCGCCAACGGCGTCGCCGCCATGAGCGCAAGCGGCGGCTACGGCACCGCCGCGATCTGCGCCGGCATCGTCAGCCACGTGAACCTACTGCTGGGCGATGCCGCCAAGCCGGTGCTGGAAGCCGAGATCGCGGCGGGCAACGGCCGCTTCCGCGGCATCAGGCATTCCTCGGCCTGGGACGAAGACCCCGTCGTCGCCGGCATGTATGCCAACCGGCCGAAGGGGTTGTTGCAGGACCCGACCTTCCGCAAAGGCTTTGCCTGCCTCGCACCGCTGAACCTGAGCTTCGATGCCTGGCTGTTTCACCCGCAGATCGGCGAGCTGACCGAGCTCGCGCGCGCCTTTCCCGACACCAGGATCGTGCTTGACCATTGCGGCGGCCCGGCCGGCGTCGGTCGCTTTGCCGGGCGGCGCGAAGAGGTGTTTCCGCAGTGGCGCGCCTCGATCCAGGAGATCGCGAAGTGCGAGAACGTCTCGGTGAAACTCGGCGGGCTCGCGATGTGCCTGCTCGGCTATGACTTCCATCTGCGCGCGAAGCCCCCGTCATCGGAGGAGCTTGCCGCGGCCTGGCGGCCCTATGTCGAGACCTGCATCGAGGCATTCGGCCCCAGGCGCGCGATGTTCGAGAGCAATTTCCCGCCGGACAAGGGCCAGTGCAGCTACCAGGTGATCTTCAACGCCTTCAAGCGCATCGCGGCGCCCTTGAGCGAGGCCGAGAAGACGGCGCTGTTCTCGCAGACGGCGAGCGATGTCTACCGGCTCGAACTGCCGTCATGACGAGAAGAGGGGCCGGGATGTTGGTCCCGGCCCCTCTTCCGTCGTGGCCGCTGGGAAGCGTCCTTGGATATGTTTGAACTCTAGCCAGCCCCCAACAGCGAGGCGGGGCGGCGCTCGCCGGCGGAGACGAACATCCGCTTGAGCTTGTTGACGACGCGGATCAGGAATCCGATCATCACGGGATTGGTCTTGCGGCAGAAGGCGATCTTCTTGACGTGGCCTTCGACATGCCATTTGGCATGCGCGCCGTCGCGGAAGAAAATGACGTCGCCGGGGCCATAGCGCTTCGGCGGCATGCCGTCGCTTTCGAGCACGATCGATCCTTCCATGATCATGATCGTCTCGTCGATGTCGTAGTACCAGTTGAAGCGGCCTTCGGTGCACTGCCAGATGATGGTCGAGGCGGTACCGTCGGCGCTGGTGGACAGGATGTGCGAGCGCGACACCGGATTGCCTTCGATAATCCAGGACGGCTCGATCGGCCGCAGCTCGAGTTCCACGTTGCAACTACTGATTTCAATCAATGACGGCGACATCTGCTTCCCCAGGGAATATAATATGTATGGCCGGGTCTGGGCCCGGATTGTTTCTAAAGATGTTGGGAACGCTAGTAGCCGGTTTTTAATTCTTTCTTACGCAGGCGCCGACAATCAGCCGCAAGTTGCAGGCGCGACGAGGTTAACGTCGGGATTTGCCTGCAAATTCGCGCATATGAACCCATCTTTTCCAGGGTGCGACAAAGTGCGCGAAAGTGACCATCGAAGGAGTCCGCACCGATGCCCCTCACCCCGGAGGTTCTGACAGCCCAAGGCGAGGTCGTTGCGTGGCTCGGCAGCCTCGATGTTTCCTTCGCAGCCGAAGAGGAGCCCTGGTTCACCATCGACGGCGTCGAAAACCCCCGGCAGATCGGCAGCGACGGCTCCGGCGGCACCTTCGTGCTGCTGCCGTCGCGGAATGTGCTCTACGTCTCATCGGAGGGCCGCGCAGGAATTATCGCCGGCACGTTCGAGGCCTTCATCCAGCTCGTTGTCGCCCGCCCCTACTGGCTCGACATCCTCAAATTCTCCGCCGGCGGCGATCTCGCGGAGATGCGACGCGCGGCGGATGCGCTGGAGGCGACACTCGACGAGGAGGATGACGTCAACGAGGCCCGCGAGGAAATTCGCGGCGGCCTCGACCTGCCCGATGCGGACGATCCCATCGGTGCGCTTTACGACGCGGTCGCCACGTCCGACGCCATCGTGCGGGCCACCGACGGCAGCCCGTTCACGACGCTGTTCAACCGCTTCAGCATCGACAACAACCCGATGCTGCGCAACGCGGCGGCGTGAGAGCACGTGACGCCGGCGCTGGGGCTTGAACCTTCCACCATCATCGTCATGGCCGGGCTTGTCCCGGCCATCCACGCCTAGCGGCACAAAGAACGTGGATGCCCGGGACATGCCCGGGCATGACGAGCAGCAGCGGACTACTTCGCCCACTCGCCCTTGCGGAACACCGGCACCTTGCTGCCGTCGGCGAGAATGCCGTCGATGTCGGTCTCGGCAGAGCCGATCATCCAGTCGATATGGATCAGGCTCTGGTTGCCGCCTTGCGCGGCGATCTGCTGCGGCGTCAGCTGCGCGCCGTTGACGAAGCATTTCGAATAGCACTGGCCGAGCGCGATGTGCGAGGCCGCGTTCTCGTCGAACAGCGTGTTGTAGAACAACAGCCCGCTCTGCGAGATCGGCGAGGAATGCGGCACCAACGCCACCTCGCCGAGACGCCGCGCGCCTTCGTCGGTGTCGAGGACCTTGTTTAGCACCTCCGCGCCGCGCGAGGCCTTGGCATCGACGATCTTGCCGTCCTCGAAGCGCACCGCGATGTTGTCGATCAGCGTGCCCTGGTAGGACAGCGGCTTCGAGCTCACGACATGGCCAAAGACGCGCCGGCAATGCGGCGTGGTGAAAACCTCTTCGGTTGGGATATTGGCGTTGCAACTGATGCCGTTCTTGGACAGCGAGGCGCCGCCCTCCCACTCGTGTCCGTCGGCCAGCCCGATGGAGAGGTCGATGCCGGGACCCGAATATTGCAGCGCGCGAAAACGCTGGCCGTTGAGCCAGTTGGTGCGCTCGCGCAGCACCGCGTTGTGGCTCGCCCAATTGCCCATCGCATCCTCGCGGTCGACGCGGGAGGCCGCGAAGATCGCATCTGCCAGCTTGCCGATCGCAACGTCCTCGGGATCATCAGGAAAGACCTGCTTGGCCCATGACGGGCTCGGATAGGCGATGATGTTCCAGTTGGTGTCGAAATTGACGATCTTTTCCAGCGCCGGCTGATAGGCCATCGAATTGGCCTTGCTGGCGCGCGCTACCTTGGAAGGATCTTCGCCGGACAGCAGCATCGGATTGTCGCCGACGATGGCAAGCCGCGCGGTGTTGTCGGAGAACGCCTTGGCCATGCCCTCATAGAGCCAGTTGGCGGCACGATCGAAGCTGTTGTCCTGGCCGTGACGGTAGCGCGCCAGCGTCATCTCCTCATCCGACAGGATCGGCGTCACGATGCCGGCACCGGCCTTGTAGGCGTGCACGGCGATCCGCCGCACCAGCGGCAGCGCGATCGCGGGCGCCGTCAAGAGCAGATCCTGTCCCGGCCGCAAGCCCAGGCCCACCTTCACCGCCACCTCGGCCAGCCGGTCGAGTTTCACGGGATCGATGGGAACGGCGGAATTGCGGTGATCAATCATGCGGGGTCCTCTGCCGAAAGTCTCTCATTCAATCTAAGTCTAGCATCGCAGGGCGCAAGTGCGCGAGCGCCTTGCGACACCGGGAAGATACGCAGTTTCACGCATTTTGGTTTTCAACGCGTTGCCGATTTCAGCACCCGGTCGACCATGGCGGGCGCAAGGCCGAGGTAATTTTTCGGTGAAGTCAGCGCTTCGATCGTGGCACGGTCGATCCTGACAGAGACGCGGGGGTCGGACGACAGCGCGTCGGCCAGCGTCAGACCCTTCTCATTGGCGAGCCGGCAGGCATCATAGACCACGTCATGCGCCTCCTGCCGCCCGATCTGCGGCGCCAGCCCCATCATGACCGCTTCGGCCACGATCAGGCCGCGGCTGATGGCAAGATTGTCGTTCATCTTCCTTTCATCGACGATGAGGCCTGCTAGCGCGAACTTCGCCTGGTGCAGCGCGCCGGCGGTCAGCACGAAGCTTTCCGGGATCGCCATCCATTCGGCATGCCAGGGCCCGGTGGCGCGCTCGAAATCCTGCACCATCGCATCCAGCATCAGACCGGCATGCTGGCGCACCGCCTTGGACGCCGCGAGCATCAGCTCCGAGGAGATCGGGTTGCGCTTCTGCGGCATGGTCGAGGAGGCGCCGCGGCCCTTGACGAAGGGCTCGTAGACCTCGGCGAACTCGGTCGAGGCCATGATCATGATGTCGAGCGCGATCTTGCCGAGCGAGCCGGTGACGAGCGCGAGGAAGTTTACGGCCTCGGCAAAGCCGTCGCGCGCGACGTGCCAGGTCGAGGCGGGAACGCCGAGCTCGAGCTCGGCGCAGAGCGCCTCCTGCACCTCGAACCCCTTGCCGCCGAGCGAGGCCAGCGTTCCGGCGGCGCCGGCGAACTGTCCGACCAGCACGCGCGGCTTCAGTTGCACGAGGCGCTCGGCGTGGCGGTCGAACATCGCGAGCCAGATCGCGGTCTTGTAGCCGAACGTCACCGGCAGCGCCTGCTGGAGATGGGTGCGCCCGGCCATCGGCGTATCGCGGTAGCGCTTCGAGAGGTCCGCGAGGATGTTTCGCAGCTCGGCGATGTCGCGCTCGACGATCCCGAGCGCGGCGCGCAATTGCAGCACCACCGCGGTATCCATGATGTCCTGCGTGGTCGCGCCCCAATGCACGTAGCGGCCGGCCTCGCCGCACTGCTTCACCATCTGATGCACCAGCGGCAGGATCGGATAGCCGACGATGTCGGTCTCCTGTCGCAGCAGATCGAAATCGAATGCAGCGACGTCGGTCCGCGCCGCGATCTGGTCGGCGGCTTCCTGGGGGATCACGCCGCACTTCGCCTCCGCCTTCGCCAGCGCCACCTCGACCTCGGCATAGCGCGCCACCAACGCGACATCGGAAAACACCTCGCGCATCTCGGGCGTGCCGAAGGCGTCGCGGAACAGCATGGAATCAAGCACGGTCGTCGAGGCGGCAAAGGCGGGCATGGGCGTTTCTTTATGGCTGGCGTTTGTGTGAGAACAGCTTACGCGGGCAGCGCTGTTCGGCAATGGACATTCATGGCCCGCCACACATTCGATGCCGTACGACGGCACTACGACGGCGCATTGCTCTATCCCCCCGTCATCCTGAGATGCGAAGCGTGCAATGCGTAGCGGCGCGAAGGCCTCGAAGTGATGGGCGGCCGCAATGCAGCCGGGCCGTCGTCCTTCGAGGGCCGTGACAAGGCGGCCACTTCAGGAGGACGGGACAAATTGTGCGCGCAGCAAGATCGGGCTAAGTGCGCAGCCCGCGAAAGTCCACCAGACCCGCCACATTCTCATTCAAGTTGCATTCCCACCCGAAAACAGCATAGCAGCCATCACGCGATCGTGGTGAACCCGGCGGGCCGCTCAGTGCACTCACAGTCTTAGAGTCGAAATCCATTCTGATTTCATCATTGCCTGATGTCATTGCGAGGGTTGAGTTTTCGACGTGCAGTTTATGTTCCGGGACCACCTTCTCGACACCGACCGGCGCGAGCTGAGCCGCGAGCAGGTTCCCGTGGCCGTGGAGCCGCAGGTCTTCGACCTCGTCGTCCACCTCATGGAGAACCGTGACCGGGTGGTCAGCAAGGATGAGCTGATCGACAAGATCTGGCACGGGCGCAGCGTCTCCGAATCCACCCTGACCAGCCGGATCAACGCAGCGCGCAAGGCGATCGGCGACAGCGGCGCGAACCAGGCGCTGATCCGTACCATCGCGCGCAAGGGCTTTCGTTTCGTCGGCGCCGTCCAGACGCAGCGCGCGGCCGCGCCGGAGCCGGGCCGTATCGCCCAGGCGCCGCTGGCGACGCTCCCGCTGCCCGACCGTCCCGCGATCGCCGTGCTGCCCTTCACCAATATGAGCGGCGACCGCGAGCAGGACTATTTCTCCGACGGCATCAGCGAGGACATCATCACGGCGCTGTCGAAGCTGCGCTGGTTCTTCGTCGTCGCCCGCAACTCTTCCTTCGTCTACAAGGGCCGCGCCGTGCACATGCACGAAGTCGCGCGCGAGCTCGGCGTCCGCTATGTGCTCGAAGGCAGCGTGCGGCGCAGCGGCGATCGCCTGCGCATCTCGGCGCAGCTCAACGACGTCTCGACCGGCAGCCATCTCTGGGCGGAGCGCTACGACCGCGAGCTTGCCGACATCTTCGCCGTGCAAGACGAGATCACCGAGGCGATCGTCGCCGCGATCGAGCCGCAGCTCTATACCGCCGAAAGCTTTCGCGCCCAGCAGAAGCCGCCGGGCAGCCTCGACGCCTGGGACCTCGTGATGCGTGCGCTATCGCATTACTGGCGCATCACGCACGAGGACAATGCCGCCGCGCAAGGACTGCTGGAACAGGCCACCGCGATCGATCCCACCTATGGCAAGGCGCTGGGCCTGCTCGCGACCAGCCATATCTTCGGCGCGCATATGGGCTGGGCCGACATGGCCATGACCGTGCCGGTCGCCGAACGCGCGGCGCTCGCGGCGGTGGAAGCCGATCGCGAGGACGCCTGGGCCCATCACGGTCTGGCTTACACTTACTTGTTCCGCCGCCGCTTCGACGACGCGCTGGCGGAGTTCGAACTGGCGCTGCAACTCAATCCAAATTTCGCGATGGCGCACGCTTTCTACGGCGTGACGCTGTGCTACGCGGGGAGATGGCAAGACGGCGATGCCGCCGCGCGCCGCGCGCTGCGGCTGAGCCCGCGCGATCCGCTCGCGGCGATCTATTGCGGCGTTGCCGCCTATGCCCAGTTCATCGGCCGCAACTATGAGGGCGCCGTGCAGATGGCGCGGGAATCGATGCGGCAGCGCGCCGATTTCGTCGGCGCCCATCGCGTGCTGACGGCCGCCGCCGGCATGTTGGGCGATCCTCAGCTGGCGGCATCCGCGCTGCGGGGCCTGCAACGCACCCAGCCCGGCATCTCGCTGGCCTGGCTCACGCGCGAGCTGCCGATGCAGCGGGCAGAGGATCGCGAGCACTATCTGCAGGGGTTTCGGCGCGCGGGGATGCGGTAGGCCCTGCTCACCACAGGGACGGTGCCCCCTCTCCCCCTGCGGGAGAGGGTGGATTCGATGCGAAGCATCGAAGCCGGGTGAGGGGTTTGTCTCCGCACGTCGAGCTATCGAATGCTTGGAGAGAACCCCTCATCCGGCGCCGTAGCCGAAGCTCCGCTTCGGCGTCCTCTTTAGAACGGCGACCGAAGGTCGCCTACGCCACCTTCTCCCGCAAGGGGAGAAGGAAGAGCAGTGCACCCTACTCCTGCATCATCTCGCCGCTGCCGCCGAACTCGGCCGGAAAGTCCTTCAGCTTCGGCAGGCCGTCGCGCATCGGCAGCACCGTCTCGGCATAGTTGACGTGGACGCCGGGCGTGAAGGCGAGCGTGGGGATGGTGGCGGTGAAGACGTCGATCAGGTCGAGCGGCGGGTGGTTGGTCATGAGATGACCGCCGCACTTCTTGCAATATTTGCGCTGGCTGAGCGGCGTCTTGGCGAAGGTCTCGACGTTCTGCGCGCCTTCGGTGATGCGCACGGCTTCCGGCTTCCACAGGCTGAAGGCATTGACCGGCCCGCCCGACCACGAGCGGCAGGAGCGGCAATGGCAATAGCCCATTGCAGCCGGCTCGCCCGTGACCTCGATCGTGACCGCGCCGCAGAAGCAGTTTCCGACATGTTTCATTGGGTCGTCTCCGTTGGATGAAGGTTGAAATTCCTCTCCCCGCTCCGGCTCGCCGATAAACCGGCAAAGGCGGATGCGGGGAGAGGCGTCGGAGTGGAGGGTATCACCCCGAGGGACGTTGAAGGCTGGAGGCCGGCAAGGCCCGTTACCAAGGTCCGTTACCAAGGTCCGTTACGCGCTTCGGTTCCGCCGCGCGTCCTCCTTTCGGTGGACGCGGCGGAAAGATGCTACGGCTATACCGATCTGCGCCAGGGAATAAGCATCGACACCCGTTGTTTGTACTGCCGGTATTCGTCGCCGAAGAGTTCGACGAGGTCGTGCTCCTCCAGCGCGATGCCGACGAAGATATAGAGCGTGGTCACGGCCGCGAACAGCAGATGGCCCACTGTCATGACCGGCGCCGCCCAGAACGCGATGATGAAGCCGAGATAGATCGGATGACGAACGAACTTGTAGAACAACGGCGTCTTGAAGCGCGGCGGCGCCGCCTCATTGCCCACGAGATGGTTGGTCACCTGGTGCAACCCGAACAATTCGAAGTGATTGATGATGAAGGTCGAGGCGAACACCAGCACCCAGCCCGCGAGGGACAGCGTGACCACCGTCACGGCGAGATCCGGGTTTCCGACATCCCATACGACTGCAGGCATCGGACGCCACTGCCAGAACAGGAGCAGCAACGACAGGCTCGCGAACAGGACGTAGGTCGAACGCTCGACCGGCTTGGGGACGAACTGCGTCCACCACGCCTTGAACTGCTTGCGCGCCATCACGCTGTGCTGAAGAGCGAACAGCGTCATCAGGAGTAGATTGATGATGACGGCTTCGGCCGTCGGCGTGTCGGTTCCGGTGTCGATGGTCTTCGGCACCACCAGCCCCATGACGAAGCCGATGGCGTAGAGAATGGTGACGAAAAATACGAGATATGCCGCAATTCCGTACAGAAAGCCGATGAACTTGAAAATGCGTGAGCCCGCAACCTCCGGGCCGATGGAATGAAGCTGGTGATCAAGTTGGGTCATAGAACGCTCCGTTGTGCCGAGGCATCGGCACTGTTTAGTGTTCGCACCATGCCGGATCGGACACCCCCTGACTTTCGCGGACGGTTGATTTTCGCCTGAGACGACTTTGATTTTTGCTTGAGACGATAGAAACGTGCGATTTCTCTTTGAAAACAACGTGCTCGACGGCGACCTGCGGGAACTGACCTGCAGCGGCGCGGCCGTGCCGCTGCAGCCGCAAGTGTTCGATTTGCTGCTTTATCTGGTCGCTCAACGCACCCGTGTGGTCAGTAAGGATGACCTGATCAGCCAGATCTGGAGCGACCGGATCGTCTCGGATTCCGCCCTGAACAGCCGAATCAATGCCGCGCGCAAGGCGCTTGGCGACGACGGCGCGACGCAGCGGCTGATCAAGACGATTCCGCGCAAGGGCTTTCGCTTCGTCGGCGAAGTCCGGGAAGATGTGGCAGCGACGCTTGCGCCGGTGGAACCCGGCCCTGCCCCGGTGCGCGCCGTGACTGACCGCCCGGCGATCGCGGTGCTCGCCTTCGAGAACATGAGCGGCGATCCCGCGCAGGAATATTTCGGCGACGGGATCAGCGAGGACATTCTCACCGCGCTGTCGAAGCAGCGCTGGTTCATGGTGGTCGCCCGCAATTCGTCCTTCACCTACAAGGGGCGCTCGGTTCATATCAGGCAGATCGCCGAAGAGCTCGGCGTCCGCTACATCGTCGAAGGCAGCGTGCGCAAGGTCGACAACCGTGTGCGCATCACCGCCCAGCTCAACGACGCCACCACCGGCAGCCATCTCTGGGCCGAGCGCTACGACCGCGAGCTTGTCGACGTCTTCGCCGTGCAGGACGACATCACCAACGCGATCGTCGCGGCGATCGAGCCACAGATCCATGCGGCCGAGAATTTTCGCGCCGACCGCAAGCCGCCCGCGAGCCTCGATGCCTGGGACCTGCTGATGCGCGCGCTGTCGCATTACTGGCGGGTGACGCAGCAGGACCACAAGGCTGCGCAGGCATTGCTCGAACGCGCCATTTCGATCGACTCGAACTACGGCCAGGCGCTGTCGGTGCTCGCGGCAAGCCACATGTTCGGCGTACATCTCGGCTGGGCGGAGCTTGCCACGGCGGTGCCGATCGCGGAGGCCGCCGCGCTCGCCGCGGTGCGCCATGACCATGAGGATGCCTGGGCGCATGCCGCGCTCGGCAGCGTCTTCTTCTCAACGCGCAGGCTTTCCGACGCGCTGTCCGAGTTCGAGCAGGCGCTCGCGCTCAACCCGAACTTCTCGCTGGCGCAGGGCTATTACGCCCTGGCGCTGTCCTACGCCGGTCGTTCCAGGGAATCGTTCGATGCGGCGCAGAAGGCGATCCGGCTCTCGCCGCGCGATCCGTCGCTGGCGATCTATTACGGCATTGCCGGCTATGCGCGCTTCACGGAACGGCATTACGACGAGGCGATCGCGCTGGCGCGCGAGGCGATCCGCCATCGCGGCGACCTCACCGGCGCCTACCGCGTGCTCGCGGTGTCCGCCGGCATGACCGGCGACGGCGCGCTGGCCGAGATGGCGCTGGGCGAACTCCGCCGTACCCAGCCCAACATCTCGCTGCACTGGATCGCAACGCAGCTGCCCTGGGCCAGTGACGCCGATCGCGAGCACTATCTGGAGGGATTCCGGCGCGCGGGGTTGGGGTAGAGAACTCCCTCTCCCCGCAAATGCGCAAAGGGCGGATGCAGATACGACGCGTCGTCTCAGGCTCCTCCGCACGCGGTCAGTGGATCGTAATCGGGCCGCATCAGCATCGCGTGGAGCTGGCGCCGCCGAATGCCCATGTTGCCACCGTCGAAGATCGGCAGCGCCAACGCGTCCTGCAACAAGCGGCCGAACGGCGCCGCGTGATCATAGCTGTCGATGCCGACCACGCGCATCAGGTCGGTGATGACCCGCACCGCGGCTTCGGAGCCGAAGATCTTGGCCTGGACCGCGAGCTCGTCGGCGCCCGGTGACTGCGTATCGAGCGCATGGCAGGCCCGCCAGCTCAGGTAGCGCGCGGCTTCGATAGTGGTCTTGGCATCGGCGAGTGCATAGCCGACCGCCTGATGCTCGATGATCGCCTGTGCCCCGCCGCGTTTCTCGGTGCGGGCAAAATGCAGTGCGAAGTCGAAGGCGGCCCGCATCAGGGCGACACCGAAGATGCCGACCAGCGCCGCCGTGCCGGTGAAGGCGGCGGACGCCAGCATCAGGCCGCCCCCCTCCTGCCCGAGCAGATTGCCGTGCGGCGCGGTGACGGCACGCAGGCTGAATTCCGGCACGAGGTGAGCGCGGTGGCCGATCGAATCAATGGCGCGTTCGAACACGATGCCATGCACCGGGCCTTCGACCGCAATGATGGAGACACCCTGCTCCGGTGGCGCGGCGGGATTGGTCCGGCACACCACGCACAACACGTCGGCGCCATTGCGATCCCACCCGGTGGCGGACGACACCCATTTTTTGCGGCCGTTGATGATCCAATTGCCGAGCTCGCGTTTTGCGGTGGTGCGCACGCCCTCGCCCGGCGGCGGTGCGGCAGCATTGGCGCTGCCGCCGGGTTCCGAGGAGCAGAAGCCCGCAAGCGGAGCGCCGCTCGTCTTCAGGAACGGTGCAAGCAGGCGGGCGCATTGCTCTGCGGTACCACCAAGCAGAATTGGCAGCAGACCGAGCACCGTGCCGAGCATGGTCAGCGTCACGCTCGGATTCACAGCGTAGAATTCTTCCGCCAGGATCGCCATGTCGATGAGTCCGGCATTGTCGCCGCCCGCCGGCGCCGGAATGCATTTGCGCAGATAGCCGGCAGCGACCATCGCCTCATAGGTCGGCTTCGTCGCGAGGAAGCGCTCTTCCGGCGTCGCCAGCAACTCCGCCTTGCCGGCGCCGGCCAAGACCTCCGCCGCGAATTTTCGCGATTGAAGCTGCAACGCGCGCTGCGCAGGTGAAAGCGTGAAATCAATCGCCATCGAACATCTCCCTCGCTCCGGCAGGTCACTAGGGTGAGCCGAGCGAGGGCGGAAAATCTTGGTCGGCAGCGACCTAATTCTTGGCTGGAGGTGAACTACTCGCCCTTCCCCTTCGTCCTGCGAAATTCGCGCGGGGCGAGGCCGTGGCTGCGCTTGAAGAGGCGGTTGAAGTGCGAGATGTCGGAAAAGCCGGCCTCATACGCGATCGTGGAGATGGTCTTGTGACAATGCTGCGCGTCGAGCAGGTCGCGGGCGCAGATCAGGATCCGCCGATCGCTGACATGCTCGCCTACGGAGCGGCCGGTCGCGACGAACAACCGGTGCACATAGCGCTCCGAGCAGCGGAACTTCCGGGCAAGCAATTCGGCATCGAGACCGGGATCGTCGCTGTGGCGGTCGATATGGTCGAGCATCATCGACAGCAGCACGGGCGCATTCACGCGCGCAACCGGCATTTCACCCAGCATCTCCGGTGCATGTGCGATCAGCTCGACCACATGCGTGCCGCTGCTTGCCGCAACGGCGGGTGCGGCCAGGCAAAGCTCGGCATAGCCTGCGAGCGTGCGCGACAACGCGCGGCCATTTTCCGTCCTCGACAGCCCAAGCCGCGGAGAATCCGCAAAGCTCTTTGGCAGGTGCCGCCGCGGCACGGCAAAGCAAAAGAGGCGGAAGTCGCGGCCGTTGGCAATCTCGAACGGCTCGGTCGTATCGGCGACCGCGAGGTCGCCGGGCGCACAGACCTGCTCGTGTCCCCGCTGCGTCGTGCGGCCCAGACCCTCGAGCTGGAGATTGACGAAGCAGAGATCGTCCGTGCTTCGCGCAATATGGGGCCGCAGCCGGAGAACGCAGTGCCCTGTGGCTTTCACCAGCGAAATCTGGACCGACGCAGCGTCGGTACGCGCGATCGAACCTTCGAAGGGACGGTCGGCGATTTTACGCGGCTCGAGCCGGACAAAGGCCGCAGCGAGATCGTCGGCCCAACTGCCGAAGGGCTGATCGGCGCGAGATGGCTTGGCTGACCATTCCACAGGTGCGCCCCCGGAACGAGGAATTCGCGCGTGCAAATTCAGATTGGACGACCCAGCGGGACGGGAAGATAGCTTTTGGCGAACAACCGGTCAAATCTCGAAGGCGCGCAATATGCGACCGCCGTCACGTCGTCATTGCGAGTGCAGCCGTCGGCGTACCGGAAACCACGTGAATGGTTAGAGACGTGAGCCGCTACTTTGCTTTGGCCTGTATCGGCTTCGGTGCCGGCACGGCGGCCCATTCCTTGTCGGCGCGGGGGCCGTTGAGATCGCCGGTGAGGCCGACGAGCTGGCCGGGCAGCACGTCGAGGGTCTGTTGCCAGGTCTGGGTCTGACACAGGAACTTGATCAGGCAACCCCTGAGCTTGAGGCGATCGGCGGAGTCGCGCCACAGCGAGATCGAATAGGATTTGCCGTCCTCGGCATTGTAGATCTCGCCGGCAAACTGTCCCTCCGGCGTCGCCTGCAAACCCATGATGAGCTGATGGCCGAGCAGCGCGCGGGCGCGCTTGTCGGGATCGGGATTCTCCTTGTCGCGATAGGGCTGGCCGCGCTTGTCGGTCGGCTCCTTCATCCAGACGATGAAGCCGCAGATGCGGTCGCGCGACGGCCCGCAACGCTCGAGCCTGATGCGCGCGCGGCCGTCCTGGACGAGCCAGGTGCCGCTGGGATCGGGCGGCGCCGCGGCGCCGGCGCGACCGCCAAACACCGTCATCAGGATCGTGATCGCAACGCGCAGCACGAAGCGAAGGACAATGTTCATCAGCGGCACCTTTCGTTGGATGGGTCGCGGCGTCAGTTCAATTGCGCCATCAGCGCGTCGGCGCCCTTGTCGAGGCCGGCGGTGGCGGCAGCGAGCGCGCCGGCGGTGGCCTTGATGTCGTAGGCAGCAGGGTATTGCTTGGTGACGTAGGCGGAGAGCAGGCGCGCAGTGGCGGCATCGAAGATCTCGACGCCGTAGATGACCGAGCCGGTCATGGTGCCCTCGCCGTCGCGCGCGGCCTGCACGCCGTTGTAGACGGCGCCGGCGACGTCGAAGCGGGAGAGCGTGCCGAGCACCGGCGTGTTGGCGACCGCGCCGGTGAGTGTCAGCCTGATCCGCAGCGTCTCCGGCCCACGCTCGCGCACCAGCGCGAAGCGGCCGCGCAGACCCTCGGCGAAACGGGTCTGCATGTAGGCGGCAAGCGTCGCCTTGTCCTCGTCGGACATGTCGCCGAACTGGTGATCCCTGCCGCGATAGACCACGACCGGTTCGAGGATGACTTTGTTATAAGCGCGCCAGTCGACCGGCGTGGAATAGCGGTGGGGCACGCGGCCGGAGGCGTCCGACCTGTCCGGCGCCATGTAGGCTGAGGACGCCATCCCGGAATACGGCACGGGGGCGACGGTGGCGCAGCCCGCGACGGCTGAGCCAAGCAGCAGCGTTCCCAGACCGCGCAGGGCGATCGAGCGATTCATTCCAGACTCCTCCAGCGGCTTGCTGCCAAGGCAATGGCGACCGCAGCCGCGTACGGGACCAGACGCGGCTGCGGCGCTCACCAGTGCCAACCCAGGGCTTCGTCCGGGGCCATCTCGGAAGCCTTGGGCCGTCTCAGTGCGTCCATTTATAAAACCGACTGGACGGTTTGTAAAGTTCAAAAACATGGGCCTGGCACATTTGGCCGCAGGCGCGGCTTTGGGCAGCGATCGGCGAGAAATCGTTAACGATGAATCAGGCGCGCTTGCGCGGCGTTGCGGCCTTCGCCGCCGATGGCGCGCGGGATTTGGCGGTGCCTTTGGCGGCCGGCCGCTCGAGGCCGGCCCACTGCGCGTCGTCGAGCAGACGCGCGAACAGCCGCTGGTGCTCATCCTTGCTGAGCGGCGACATGCCGAACAACGAGCTCAGCAGCAGTCCCATCGCGCCGGCCCAGCGCAGCATCGCGAGATCGGGATCAGCGGCCTCTTCCCTGATCGCCGCCATTCTCTCCATCTCGCGCTCGCGCGGCAGCGCCATCAGGCTCGGATTCTCGACCATGGCCGCAACCAGCGCCAGCGCGGCAGAATTCGGCGAGATGGCCGCTTCGCGCACGGTCGCGAGCTGGGTCGCCAAGTTGGGATTCGCGGAGGTCGCGCTCACCTTTGCCATCGTGCTGGTGGCGAACTCCTCGAAATGCGCCATCTGCCGGTCGAGCAACGCCTTCAGCACCGCTTCCTTGGTGCGGAACTGATGCATCACGCCGCCCTTGCTGAGCCCGCTCTCGCGCGCGATCGCATCCAGCGTCAGCCGGCCCGGCCCGTCGCGCGCGATGATCGCGATGGCCGCTTCGAGTGCGGCGTTACGGGATCGTTCGGAGCGGCTGGCATTGTCCATGGCCGACTTGTCTCCGTGACAAGACAATGAATCAAGTGAAAACAGGACGCGCTGTACATTTTTTGTGCGAACACTGTCGAGACTTTCATCTTGCGGCCTCGAATGAGACTGTGTGAGCCTCGATATCGGATGGGGACTGGGATGGGTCGGCCGGAGCTTCGCGCGCCATGACGTGCGACGCGTTTTCGGCCGGTCTCGCTTGAGAAAGATACGACATGCCAAAACGAGTGTTGCTTGGTGCCCTCCTGGCTTGCGGCCTCACGGCCTCGGCGCTGGCGCAAGAGCCGAGGACGGGGGGCGTGATCAACGCCGTGATCCAGCCCGAGCCGCCCGGCCTGATGCTTGCGCAGGTCCAGAACGGACCGACTCAAATGGTCTCGGGCAACATCTTCGAGGGCCTGCTGCGCTACAGCCCCAAGCTCGAGCCTCTACCGGAGCTTGCCGAAAGCTGGAGCGTCAGCGAGGACGCCAAGACCTACACCTTCAAGCTCAAGAAGGGCGTGACCTGGCATGACGGCAAGCCCTTCACCGCCGCCGACGTCCTGTTCTCGATGGAGATGCTGAAGCAGACGCATGCGCGTGCCCGCACCAATCTGGCGCAGGTCGACAAGATCGAGACGCCGGACGACTATACGGTGGTGTTCACGCTGAAGCAGCCGTTCGGACCGTTCCTCGGCATCTTCGAGGTCGGCTCGATGCCGATGGTGCCGAAGCATCTCTATGAAGGCACCGACTGGAAGACCAACCCCTACAACAACGCGCCGGTCGGCACCGGCCCCTTCATGTTCAAGGAGTGGCAGAAGGGCTCGTTCATCCGCCTGGTCAAGAACCCGAACTACCACGAAAAGGGCAAGCCCTATCTCGACGAGATCTACTGGCAGATCATTCCCGACGCGGCCGCGCGCTCGGTGGCGTATGAGACCGGCAAGGTCGACGTGCTGCCCGGTGGCTCCGTCGAGAATTTCGACGTGCCCAGGCTGTCCAAGCTGAAGGACACCTGCGTCACGGGCGCCGGCTGGGAGTTCTTCTCGCCGCTCGCCTGGCTATGGCTCAACAACCGCCAGGGTCCGCTCGCTGACAAGCGGGTTCGGCAGGCGATCATGTACGCGATCGACCGCGACTTCGCCAAGGACGTGATCTGGAACGGGCTCGGCAAGGTCGCGACCGGCCCGTCCGCCTCGACCATCAGGTTCTACACCGACGACGTGCCGAAATACCCTTACGATCCGGCCAAGGCCAAGGCGCTGCTGAAGGAAGCCGGCTACAAGGGCGAGAAGATCCGCCTGCTGCCGCTCGCCTATGGCGAGACCTGGCAGCGCTGGGGTGAAGCCGTGAAGCAGAACCTCCAGGACGTCGGCATGAACATCGAGACCATCGCCACCGACGTTGCCGGCGGCAACCAGAAGATCGGCGACTGGGATTACGACATCGCCTTCACCTATCTCTACCAGTACGGCGATCCCGCGCTCGGCGTCGGCCGCAATTATATCTCCAGCAACATCGCCAAGGGGCAGGTCTTCAACAACGTCGAAGGCTACTCCAACCCGGAGATCGACAAGCTGTTCGCCGACGGCGCGACCGCGACGCCGGACTCGAAGCGCAAGGAGATCTACGAGAAGGCGCAAAAAATCCTGGTCGAGGACGTGCCGGTGGCCTGGATGCTGGAACTGCAATTCCCGACCATCACGCGCTGCAAGGTCAAGAACCTGATCACCACGGGGATCGGGGTCAATGACGGCTTCAAGGACGCATGGCTGGACAAGTGAGCTTTGCCCTTTTCACCTCTCCCCGCTCGCGGGGAGAGGTCGAATGTGCGCGAAGCGCATATTCGGGTGAGGGGGTACAGGTCTATCGGCATTCTCCCGCGTGGAGAGAGGCCCCTCACCCCAACCCTCTCCCCGCAAGAGCGGGGCGAGGGAGCGCACTGCCCCAGTGGCTCCAGGTCACGCTAAAAGATATGACTCTCTAATATGCTCTCCTTCGTCGCTCAGCGTATCGTGAAGGGCGTGATCGTCCTGCTCGCGATCGTCGTCCTCAATTTCTTCCTGATCCGGCTTGCGCCCGGCGACCCTGCGGTCGTGATGGCGGGCGAGGCCGGTGCCAGTGACCAGGTCTTCGTCAAGCAGCTCCGGGAAAAGTTCGGCCTCGACAAGCCGCTGCCCGAGCAGCTCTTCATCTACGTCAAGGGCGTCGTCACGCTCGACCTCGGCTTCTCCTTCCGCCAGCAGGCGCCGGTCGCGAAACTGATCGGCGAGCGGCTGCCGGCGACGCTGCTGCTGACGCTGACGGCATTCGCGATTTCGCTGATGCTTGGCGTTCTCTTCGGCACCTTTGCCGCGCGCTTTGCCGGAACCTTCCTCGACACGGCCATCACCGTGTTCGCCCTGATCTTCTACGCCATGCCGATCTTCTGGGTGGCGCTGATGGGAATCCTCCTGTTCTCGGTCACCATGGATTGGCTGCCGAGCTTCGGTTACGAGACGGTCGGCGCCAACCTCACCGGCCTTGCCCACGCAGTCGACGTCGCAAAGCACCTGATCATGCCGGCGATGACGCTCGGCCAGTTCTTCATGGCGACCTACACCCGCATGACGCGCGCTTCGATGCTGGAGGTGAAACGCCTCGACTTCGTCAAGACCGCGCGCGCAAAGGGCCTCTCCGACGCCGTGATCCAGCGCCGCCACGTGCTGCGCAACGCGCTGCTGCCGGTCGTGACGCTGGCCGGTGTGCATTCCGGCACGCTGATCGGCGGCGCCGTCATCACCGAGACCGTGTTCGCCTGGCCCGGCATCGGGCGTCTGATGTACGACGCGCTGCTCCAGCGCGACTACAACCTCCTGCTCGGCGTCTTCGTGATCTGCTCCGCCATGGTGCTGATCTTCAACCTCATCACCGACCTCGTCTACCGCCTGGTCGACCCGCGCATCGAATTCGCCTCATGAAACAGTTCTGGAAATCGATGCTGAAGAGCCCGAGCGGCGTCGTCGGGCTCGTCATCCTTGTCCTTGCGATCTCGATCGCGGTGTTCGGGCCGATGCTGTTCCCGAATTCACCCTGGCGCATGGTGCAGCGGCCGTTCCTGCCGCCCTTCACGCTCTCGACCGTCCCGCTCGGCACCGACGCGCTCGGCCGCGACGTGTTCGCCGGCATGATCTTCGGCGCGCGCGTATCGCTGCTGGTGGGTCTCGTCTCCACGCTGGTCGCGCTGGTCGTCGGCGTTCCCATTGGTGCCATGGCCGGCTATTTCGGCGGCAAGGTCGACGACGCCCTGATGCGCTTCACCGAATTCTTCCAGACCATTCCGAGCTTCGCGCTCGCGATCGTGCTGGTCGCGATCCTCCAGCCCTCGATCTACTCGATCGTGGCCTCGATCGCGGTGGTGAGCTGGCCGCCGGTCGCCCGCCTCGTGCGCGGCGAGGTGCTGTCGCTGCGCACGCGCGAATATGTCCAGGCCGCCGTCGTCACCGGCCAGAGCAACACCTGGATCATCCTGCGCGAGATCCTGCCCAACGCGCTGTCGCCGGTGATCGTGCTGGCTTCGCTGATGGTGGCGACCGCCATCCTGCTGGAATCCTCGCTGGCGTTCCTTGGGCTCGGCGATCCCAATCTGATCTCCTGGGGCTACATGGTCGGCGCCGGCCGCACCGTGATCCGCCAGGCCTGGTGGATCACCGTGTTTCCCGGCGTCGCCATCCTGATCTCGGTGCTTGGGCTGAACCTGATCGGCGAAGGCCTCAACGACGCGCTCAATCCGCGCCTGTCGCGGGAGGGCCGCTGATGATGACCGCCCCGCCCGCCGTCTCGATCAAGAATCTGCGGATCGCGCTGCCCAAGGGCGCCGAGCGTCCGTTCGCGGTCGACGGCGTTTCGCTGGATTTGCGGCCGGGCAAGATCGTCTGCGTCGTCGGCGAATCCGGCTCCGGCAAGTCGATGTGCGCGCATGCTCTGATGGGCCTGTTGCCTGATACGGTCACCGTCACCTCCGGCGAGATCCAATTCGAAGGCCGCGACCTGCTCAAGCTCGATGACGACGGCTGGCGCGATTTGCGCGGCCGCCGGCTCGCGATGATTTTTCAGGAGCCGATGACCGCGCTCAATCCGTTGATGCGGATCGGCGACCAGATGGCGGAGATGTTCGAGGCCCACGGCCTGCTGACGCCGAAGGAGCGGCGTGCAAAGGCGCTGTCGCTGGCGCGCGAGGTCGGCCTGCCCGACCCCGAGCGCATTGTCCGCGCCTATCCGCACCAACTCTCCGGCGGCCAGCGCCAGCGCGCCATGATCGCGATGGCGCTCGCGCTCGAGCCCGCGGTGCTGGTCGCGGACGAGCCGACCACCGCGCTTGACGTCACCACGCAGGCGCAGATCCTGAAACTGATCCGCAACCTCCAGCGCAACCGCAACATGGCGGTGATGTTCATCACCCATGATTTCGGCGTGGTCGCCGACATCGCCGACCAGGTCGTGGTGCTCAGGCATGGCAAGGTCATCGAGGAAGGCCCCGCTAGCTCCGTCTTCAACAATCCGCAGCATGACTACACCAAGGCGCTGCTCGCCGCCGTGCCGTCGATGGATCCGCCGGCGCGCGAGCCGCTCGATGACCAGGCCAGGGCCGTCGAAGTGATCGGGCTGGACAAGACCTACGTCACATCCGGCGGCTGGTTTCGCGAGGACCGCCGCGTCGATGCCGCGCGCGAAGTCAACTTCAACATTCTCAAGGGCGAGACGCTCGGCCTCGTCGGCGAATCCGGCTCCGGCAAATCGTCGGTGGCGCGTCTGGTGATGCGACTGATCGAAGCCGACCGCGGCACGGTGCGGATCGGCGAGACCGACCTGACGCAGCTCTCGGGCAAGGCGCTCCGCGCCGAGCGCCATCGCATCCAGATGATCTTTCAGGATCCGTTCGCCTCGCTCAATCCGCGCCGCAAGGTCGGTCACATCATCGCCGACGGTCCGATCGCAGCCGGCATCGATCCGAAGGTGGCGTTCGACCGCGCGCGCGATCTCCTCAAGATGGTCGGGCTGGATGCCGGCGCGCTCGACCGCTACCCACATGAATTCTCCGGCGGCCAGCGTCAGCGCATCGGCATTGCGCGCGCGTTCGCGCTCGAGCCCGAGATCATCGTCGCCGACGAAGCCGTCTCCGCGCTCGACGTCTCCGTGCAGGCGCAGGTGCTGCGACTGCTCGAAGACCTCAAGGCGCGCCTTGGCCTCTCGATGCTGTTCATCACCCACGATTTGCGCGTCGCAGCGCAAATCTGTGACCGCATCGCGGTGATGCAGCGCGGCGCCATCGTCGAGTTGAAGCCGACCGCGCAGCTCTTCGCCGCGCCGGAGCATGCTTACACGCGCGAGCTGCTGGCGGCGGTGCCGGGCCGCAAGGAGCGCGCGCCGGCGGCGTGAGTTAGTCGATCGCGGTTGCTACTTGGCCGGAGGATTAGTATTCTTCCAGGTGGGGACTGAGTTGGTCACGCCGACCGATGGTTGATTAGACGTTCCGACCGACGGCGCCGTGACGGTCCCGACGGTCTGTCCGGAGCTTCCATAGGTCGTGCCCTGCGTTGCTGGCGGAGCCACCGCTCGTGTTGCCTTGGGTGCCCGCCGCGGACGTCTGCGCGCTTGCAGCGAAGGGCGATGCGGCAAATCCGACAGCGAGAAGTACCGCAATTGTGCGTCTCGTTCTTGTCATGGCTAATCCTTTCGGGCGCGGTCTCTCAGTCGCGTCGGCCGTTCGCTCGTCGAACCACTCGTGCACTGAGCAATCTTACAACTCCACCCGCGCGAAAATGTGCCGCAAGACGATCACAATGCAGGGCCTGACGCTCCATCACGATGGCGCGACGAGCAGCTCCAGCCGAGCAGGGGCGCACTCCCGGCGCCTTGGCTCGCCGCCGCACCGGGACGCAAGCAGCGCGCACCGGCAACGTCAGGCCAGTTCATGGCTGAGGGTATTCCGCTCCTCTTCGCGCAACGGAGCACTCACGGGCATTTTATCCCTCGTGACCGTCCGCACAGATGCGAAACACAGGCCGGCACCCCACATTCGCATGGAATGATTTCCATCATCTGATGATGGATGTCCGATCCATTGGAGCCGATATGGGCCAGGTTATTCAGCTTGTCTCGAAATCCGAACGCGAGCGCGTTCGCCTCATTCAGGAAGCGCGCGCGATCTACGACAGCATTTTTCCGCCGGCTGATCCGAGCGGCGAGCCGCAGAGCAAGGCGACGATCGGCCGCGCGGCCAACGGCGACGCAGGAAATCTGGCGTGATCAAGATCATCGCGGTGCTGTGCAGCCTCTCCTCTCCGGCAAATTGTCACGAGCAGATCGTTACCACGTCGGACTTCGCCAACGTCTCGATGCAGTCCTGCCTGATGGGCGCGCCGCAGCTCGCCGAATGGATGAACCAGCATCCGGCCGAACGCCTGGCTGGATGGCGCTGCGTGTTCGGTCAACAGACCGGCAGGGGCGCCTGAGGCCACAGGCCGTCTGGTCAGGGACGGCGCCATCCAGTTGAACCGTGACGAGCATGCATCGCCAGGCTAGAATGGCGACACTGCTTGGCAGAGGGGGACGCCGGATGGAGGTCGCCAGCCTCGTTCTTCCCGTGTTCGCAATCATCGTCACCGGCTGGCTTGCCGGTGTATCAGGTTATCTCTCCCGCTCGCTTGCGGACGCGCTGGTGCATTTTGCCTACAACGTGGCGATGCCGGCGCTGCTGATCGTCACGATCGCCCAGGAGCCGGCGCGCAACCTGCTGGAATGGCGCTTCCTGCTCGCTTTCGGAGGCGGCTCCCTCCTCTGCTTCGCGCTGGTCTTCCTGGCGGTCCGTGCGGGCGGCAAGCACGACCTCGCCAGCAGCACGATCCATGGCATGGCGGCGGCCATGACCAATACCGGCTTCGTGGCACTCCCGATCCTGCACGCGATCTACGGCCAGCCCCGTCTTGCCCGCCGCGGTGGCGACGGTGTTCGTCGCCGGCGTGATGTTTCCGCTCACGGTCATCCTGCTGGAAAGGGACGTGCGCAGCCCTGCGCATTCCGCCGGGCTGGTGAAGCAGATCCTGCTCAATCCGATGGTGCTGTCGACGCTGATCGGTCTCGTCTGGGCGATCACGGGCTTGCCGATTCCGGCGCCCGTCGCGGCCTATCTGAACATCATTGCCGCCGCGCTCACGCCCTGCGCGCTGTTTGCCATCGGGCTTGGCCTGTCGGTCGACGGCCTGCGATCCAACCTGAAAGCATCGTTCGCGCTCGCGACCGTGAAGCTGGTGGTGATGCCGCTGATCGTCTACGGACTTTGCGTGGTCACCGGCCTCAATCCGCTCTACACGATCGCCGCCGTCATATGCGCGGCCGTGCCGACGGCAAAGACCGTCTATGTGCTGGCACACGAGCACAAGGTCGAGGAGAAGCTGGTCGCGGCCACCGTCTCGGTCACGACGATGCTGTCGGTCGCGACATTGCTGGTCGCGCTCTACCTGCTCTCCGGCCTCGCGCCCGGCACGCGTTGACGGTCACCGGCGCGCCCGGCGACGTGTCCTCTATCTCGTGGTGTTGCTCCAGGTCGGCACCGAATTGGTCACGCCGACCGACGGCCAATTGTACGATCCGATCGAGGGCGCCGTGACCGTCCCAACCGTCTGTCCGGACGACCCGTAGGAGGTCCTGGGCTGGGTGACCGGCAATGCGGCGGCGCCATAGGTCGGGGCCACCACGCTCGTGCTGTGGTGATGCCGGCTCGGCCGGGCCTTCTTCGCTTCGGCTGCGAAGGGCGCGGCAAGCAATCCGACGGTGATGAGTGCGGCAATGGCGGGTTTGATGCTTGTCATGGCGGTTCCCTTCATTGGCTGCGAGCCCATTGTGCCATGTGTTCATTCAACGCGGAATTTCCATGGGTACCCGTTCATAACTTCGTGCACGCCCGAATGTGCCTGACCCAGGCCGCCGCCGTGGTCATCGTCGCTTCGGGCGACACGCCTTGCGGCCGTGTCGCTCCTTGACTGTCGCGACAGAGTGCATCAGCTCCTTGAAGGCGGCTATCGCCGGATCGTCAGCGAGCGCGTGGTCGGACCGCGACTCCAGATGCTCGACCACGGCCAGCAACGCGTCCGCGATCTGTCCGATCTGCTTGCCGTAACCGGCGACATCCGACAGCACGTCCTTCTCGACATCTGGCGCCGAGGATTGCCCCACCGTGATGTTGACGAGGCCGAACTGGCCGCCGGTGGGACTGAAGAACGACGGATAAATGGACTGGACGACATCCCCAGACAGGGGCAGCTTGAACACAGGCATGCGATTTCGCCTCGCTGATGCTCGACCGGCACGGACACACTATCACGACCACCCGCCTTCGGATGGACCCGAATCAGCGCTAGTGCATCGCCTTCAGTGACTTCCCTGGACGCAAGCAGCATGACCGGCCCCGAACTGAAGCAGCTCCGCAACGACCTTTCCGATGCGCTCGAGCGCAAGCTCACCGCGGCCGACATGGCCAGGCTTTGCGGACTGCCGGAGCAGGGCGGCGCCGACACCATCCGGCGCTGGGAGGTCCGTGGCCCGACGCCGTCCGCGACCAAGGTGCTGCGCGTGCTCGCGATGGCGAGCGAGCGCTATCCGATCATGGAGAAGTTCGACGTCTTCGATCGCCACGACGTCCGCGAGGAAGACCGGCCCGCAAGGCGCGCGGCCTTCCGCGAGCAGATGCGCGATGAGGTGAGGCGGCGGCTTGGTTAACGAGAGGAGCGCGCAAGTTACTCGAGACGTGCGACGTTAAGCCTTCCTTCACCACTTCTTAAGCCGGCATTAAGCACGAAAATCATTTGCAGCCCAATAAGTTAGGTTGGCTGTCGTTGTGCCATGCATGTGACAGCATTTTCGTCAAAAGCGAGCTATCTGCAAAACCAACGACGGCGCGGACAGCGCGCCTGCCGGGGACCAAAGTGCTGGAGTTCAAGACGATGAAGAAGATTTTGTTTGCAACCGTTGCGCTGCTCGTGGTGAGCGCTGCCGCGCCGGCCGTCGGCGCCGATCTCGGCAACCGCAACTATTACAAGGCGCCCGCGCCGGCCTATGCCGCGCCGATCTACAATTGGACGGGCTTCTATATCGGTGGCCATGTCGGCGGCGCGTTCTCCAGCGACAACAATTTCAACGGCCTCTCCACCGGCAACAACGGCAACGGCCGTTTCCTCGGCGGCGTGCAGGTCGGTGCGGACTGGCAGTTCAACCCGAACTTCGTGGTCGGCGTCGAAGGCCAGTATTCCTGGCTCTCCGGCAGCGTCGGCGCGGCGTTCCCCGGCGGCGTCGCCTACAGCAACGACCAGCGTGGCCTCGGCTCGATCACCGGCCGCGTCGGCTACACCTGGGGTCCTGGCCTGCTCTACGTGAAGGGCGGCTACGCCTATTCCGACAACAACGAGAAGGTGACGATTGGCGGCGTGCCGACGGGCTTCATCATCGATGGCGATCACCGCAACGGCTACACCGTCGGCGCCGGCCTCGAATACATGTTCGCCCCGAACTGGTCGGCCAAGGCCGAGTACCAGTACTACAATTTCGGCGACGCACACTTCACCGCGGGCCCGCTGGTGGGCACCGGCAACTTCACGACCGACGACCACACCTTCAAGGCGGGCGTCAACTACCGCTTCAACTGGGCCAATTCGGCGGTCGCGCGCTACTGATCGCGCCCCAAAAATCTCTTCGCAATCAAGGGCCGGCAATTCTGCCGGCCCTTTCTTTTTTCGCTGTGCGGAACAGGCGCAACCGATTGTGCAACTTGCGATTTTTTAACCCGACCCAGGGATACTCCGCGGCGAAAATATAAAGATCACGCGTGGGGGAATTTCGATGGCGATCCGTCTGGGTGCTGGCCGTGTCCTTGGCCGTCTCAAGCCTCGTTTCAAGATGCCAAGGTGGGGCGTGCGCGGCAGCCTGTTCGCCGCCTTCGCATTGATCGCGGGCATGGGCCTCGTCATCGCAGCCGGCGCCGGCTTCGTCTTCAATCACCTCGGCGCGACCATGATGGATCTGAGCGGCCGCGACATCCCGCGCCTCTCCGCCAGCCTGCAGCTCGCCTCGCAAAGCGCGACGCTCGCGGCGCAAGGCCCGGGCCTGCTGGCATCGCCCTCCGACGAGGCGCTGAAGGAACGCACCAAGAGCGTGAAGGACATCCAGCAACTCGCCATGGCCAAGCTCGGCGAGATCATCGAGCTCGGCGCCGACAAGCAGATCGCGACCGCGCTGCGCGACACCGCCAAGAGCATCGACGAGGCGACCCAGAGCCTGGTGTCGGCCGCGCGCGAGCGGCTCGAGACCGGCGCGCTGCATGACAAGCAGTATGAGGCGCTGCGCAAGGCGCAGCTCACCTTCGTCGGCGCGGCCGGTCCTGCGATGCTGGACGCACAGACGCGCCTGAACGCGATCCTCGGCGCGGCGGAAGTGTCCGCCGATGATGCGACTGAGGCTGCCCGCACCGTCTCCCAAGTCGCGACAATCTCCGCCAACGGCAATCTGATGGCCGCCGACATGATGGCGGCGCTGTCGGCCAACAACAGCGACACACTGGAGGCGATCGAGAAGGAGTTCAAGGCGACGCGCGACCGCGTCAAGTCGAACCTCGAGGACCTCCCGAACACGCCCTCGATGCAGACGGTGCGCGACGCCGTGCAGAAGCTGTTCGCCTTCGGCGAGGGCAAGACCGGTGTGTTCAAGATCCGCCAGAAGGAGCTCGACGCCATCGACTACGGCCAGACCATTCTGGACGAGACCCGCAAGCTCAATGTCGGTCTCGGCATCAGCGTGCAGCAGCTCGTCGACGGCGTGCAGAAGGAGACCAACGCGTCGACCTTCCAGGCGCGCCAGGAGATCTCGCTCGCCACCACCGCGATGCTGGCGCTGGGCGCGCTGATGCTGGTCGGCTCGGCGCTGTTCGTCTGGCTCTATGTCGGCCGCAACATCCTGCGGCGGATCGGCGCGCTGCATCAGTCGATGCAGCTGCTCGCGAACGGCGACCTCGAGACCGAGATCTATCGCTCGAAGCACCACAACGTCGAAATCTCGGTGATGGCGAACACGCTGCAGGTGTTCCGCGAGAGCATGATCGAGGCGCGCGCGATGTCGAGCGAGCAGGACAAGGACCGTGCCGCCAAGGCCGAGCGTGCCGCGCGCATGGAAGCGAAGATCGCCGATTTCGAGGGCACGGTACGCAACGCGCTCGACAATCTCGCGCAGTCGGCCAATTCGATGCAGTCCACCGCGCAGAGCATGTCGAACACCGCCGACCAGTCCAACGCGCTGGTGAACGCGGTCGCCTCCGCCGCGGAGGAGACCTCGGTCAACGTGCAGACCGTGTCATCAGGCACCGAGCAGCTGTCGTCCTCGATCGAGGAGATCAGCAAGCAGGTCGTCACCTCGGCCGCGATCGCCAGGAAGGCGGTCGACGAGGCCGGCGCCACCGACACCACGGTGCAGAGCCTTGCCGACAGCGCGAGCCGCATCAGCGTCGTGGTCGACCTGATCCAGACCATCGCCTCGCAAACCAACCTGCTCGCGCTCAACGCCACCATCGAGGCGGCGCGCGCGGGCGAGGCCGGCCGCGGCTTCGCGGTGGTCGCCTCCGAGGTGAAGAGCCTCGCGAGCCAGACTGCCAAGGCGACGGAAGAGATCCGCACCCAGATCGCCAGCATGCAGCACGTCACCACCTCGGCGGTGGGCGCCATCCAGGGCATCGGCCGGATCATCGGCGAGATCAACGACGTGACGACGACGATCGCCGCCGCGGTCGAGGAACAGGGCGCGGCCACCCGCGAAATCGCCCGCAACATCCAGCATGCCGCCGGCGGCACCAGCGAGGTCTCCAGCAACATCATCGGCGTCTCCACGGCTTCGGCGGAAGCCGGCGCGGCGGCGAGCGAAGTGCTGGGCGCCTCCGACGCGCTCCGCCGTGAAGCCGACATGCTGCGCGGAGAGATCGACGCGTTCCTCAACAACATGCGGGCGGCGTAAGGACTCGGGCCCGTGTCCCCGTAGCCCGGATGGAGCGAAGCGTAATCCGGGGATCGTGCCACAAGCGCGAAGGCCCCGGATTTCGCTTCGCTCCATCCGGGCTACGGAAAAATCCGTCCCGGTATGACCGCCATGCGGAGACCACGGCCCGGCCTTTTTCGGCTGGCGCCCCGCGCCCGGCGGGTTTAAGCCGGTAGCATGAACCCGAAAACCGACACCGTGCAGTCCTCGGCCGAGGCCTTGCGCTATCCCTGGGAACAGCATCCCGGCCCCGAAGAGATCGTCGAGGTGCGTCCCGGCGTGTTGTGGGCACGGCTGAAACTGCCGTTCCGCCTCAACCACGTGAACATCTACCTGCTCGCCGACGGCGACGGTTATACCATGATCGATGCCGGCTTCGGCAACGAGGAGACGATCGAGGCCTGGACCAGACTGTTCGAGGGGCCGCTGAACGGCGTCAACATCACGCGCCTGATCGTCACGCATTCGCATCCCGATCACGTCGGCCTCGCGGGGTGGATCGTCGAACGGTTCAACTGCCCGCTGGTGATGTCGCAGGTCGAATATCTGCAATCTGTCTACCACCAGAACCGCGGCACCGAGGAGCGGCGCGAAGCCCAGCGGCTGTTCTTCCGCCGCCACGGCATGGACGAGTCGCTCACCGAAAAGCTGCTCGGCCGCGGCCAGGATTATCTCAAGCGCGTCTCGGTGCTGCCGCCGTCCTACCGCCGCATCTCGCATGGCGCCGAGGTCGTGATCGGCACCCGCCGCTTCAAGGTCATCACCGGCGGCGGACACGCGCTCGACCAGGTGATGCTGTATTGCGCCGACGACAAGCTGTTCCTCTCCGCCGACCAGGTGCTGAGCAAGATCTCGCCCAATGTCAGCGTCTGGGCGGTCGAGCCCGACCAGAACTCGCTCGGCGAATATCTGGCCTCGCTCGCGAGCCTGACCACCACCCTGCCCTACGACCTGCTGGTGCTGCCTGGCCACGGCGTGCCGTTCTACGGTCTGAAGACCCGCATCAAGCAGCTCGCCGACCACCACGAGGAGCGCTGCCGCCTGATCGCGGAAGCCTGCAGCGAGGTGCCGCAGACCTCGCGCGCCCTGGTGCCTGTCGTGTTCAACAAGCACGTGCTGGACGAGCACCAGATGGGCTTTGCTGCCGGCGAACTCGTTGCCCACGTCAACTACATGATCGTCGAGGGCCGGCTGACGGCGGAGACGAAAGACGGCGTGCTGCAGTTCCGGACGACGTGAGCCACGGCGTCATGGCCGGGCTTGTCCCGGCCATCCACGTTCTTTCAGGTCGAAACGAGTTCGGATGCCCGGGACAAGCCCGGGCATGACGAGTTTATGGAAGCGGCTCACTTCATATTCGCGATCGCGTGCAACGCCGCAATGTAGCCGAACGGGCCGAGCCCGCAGATCACACCGGTTGCCACGAACGAGATCTTGGAGTGGCGGTGATATTCGTCGCGGGCGTGGATGTTGGAGATGTGGACTTCCAGCACCGGGCCTTCGAAGGTCTTGATTGCGTCCATGATCGAGACCGAGGTGAAGGACAGGCCGGCCGGATTGATGACGATCGCATCGGCATCCTGCCGCGCCGACTGGATCCGATCGACCAGCACGCCTTCATGGTTGGACTGGTGGAAGGCGAGCTTGAGCGCGAGCTTGGCGGCCGCTTCCTCGCAGCTTGCGTTGACCTGGTCGAGCGTGGTCGTGCCGTAGATGTGCGGCTCGCGGATGCCGAGCATGTTGAGGTTGGGACCGTTGAGGATCATCACGCGCTTCATGGACAGGTCCTTCTGGAAGTTAGCCACCGAACCACTTGGCCGGGCCGGTGACGAGAACGGGAAACAGCGTCAGCAAGGCTAGCACGACGAGCTGCGCGATCATGAAGGGCCAGACGCCGCGGATCAGATCATCCATCGAGACGCGGGCAACGCCACAGACGACGTTGAGCACGACACCGACCGGCGGCGTGATCAGGCCGATCGCATTGTTGATGATGAAGAGCACGCCGAAATAGACGGGGTCGATGCCGGCCTGCTTGACGATCGGCATCAGGATCGGTGTCAGGATCAGGATCGTCGGCGTCATGTCCAGCGCGGTGCCGACGATGACGACGATGATCATCAGAACGAAGGTGAGGAGGGTCTTGTTGCCCGCGAACGGTTGCACGAGCGCCACGATCTGGTCGGAGATCTCGGCAACCGTGATCAGCCAGGACGATACCAGCGCCGCGGCGACGAGGAACATCACGACAGCCGTGGTCTGCGCGGTACTCGCCAACAGTGCCGGCAGTTGTGCCGGCCTGAGCTCGCGATACACGCCCATCGCCACCACCAGCGAATAGACGGCGACGACGACGGCCGCTTCCGTCGGCGTGAAGATGCCGAAGCGCAGGCCTAAAATGATGATCATCGGCAGCATCAGGGCCCAGAAGCCGTCGATCAGCGCGCGCCAGATCTCGGTGATGCTCTTGCGTGGCAGGCGCGCCGGATTCTCCTTGCGCACCACCCACCACCAGGCAAAGCACAGGCCGACGCCGAGCAGCAGGCCCGGCACGATGCCGGCCAGAAACAGCTTCGAGATCGAGACATTGGCGGCGACGCCGAAGATGACGAAACCGATCGAGGGTGGGATCACCGGAGCGATGATCCCGCCGGCCGCAACGAGGCCAGCCGCGCTGGCGCGATTGTGGCCGGCGGCGGCCATCATCGGCACCAGGAGCGCACCGAGCGCCGCGGCGTCCGCGACCGCCGAGCCCGAGAGCGAGGCCAGGATGCATGACGTCAGGATCGCGACATAGCCGAGCCCGCCGCGGAAATGGCCGACCAGCGCGATGGCGAAGTTGAGGATGCGGCGCGCCAGGCCACCGGTGTTCATGACTTCGCCGGCGAGGATGAAGAACGGCACCGCCATCAGCGGAAAGGAATCGACGCCATTGATGACGTTCTGCGCGATGATCTGGGAATCGAACATCGCGAGATAGGTCATGAGCGCGATGCCGCAGATGATCAGCGCAAACGCGATCGGCATGCCGATCGCCATGGCGCCGAGCAGCGAGAAGGTGAAGACGGCGACAGTCATGCCTGCTGCTTTCCGCTCGCGGCGCCAGGAGAATGCGGGAGCTCCTCGGATTCGCTGATGGCGATCAGATCGGCATCGGCGACCTGCCCGGTCACGAGCCGATAGAGCTCGTGCACGATGATCACAGAGGAGGAGGCGCCGAACACGATCCCGGCAGCGTAGAACAGGCCGACCGAGAGCCCCGAGGCGGGCGCCACCGTGTCCCAGTTCAGCACCGTCTGCTTCCAGGAGCCTTCCGTCAGCAGCACGGAGGCATAGAGCATCAGCGCGTGGCTGAGGCCGTAACAGACCTTGCGGCCAAACGGCGACAGCACCTTGACGAGGCTGTCGACGCCGAGATGGGCATGCTCCTTCAGGCCGATGATCGCGCCCAGAAACACCATCCACACGAACAGCCAGCGCGACAGCTCTTCTGAGATCGCGATCCCGGAATTGAAGCCGTAGCGCAGCACGACGTTGCCGAACACCAGCACCACCATGGCGGCGAGCAGCACCGCGATCACCGCGCGGAGCAGCCAGAAATAGGCGTCGACCATCGTTTTCATCATGTCCGGCCTGCTGCGCGTCGGCTTACGGCTTCAACGCGTGCACGCGGTCGAGCTCACTGTTGAACAGCTTGACGATGGCGGGGTCGTAGTCGGCCGAGAATTTTTCCGCGATCGGCTTTGTCTTCTCGCGCATGCGATCGAGCTCGGCGGGTGCGATCTCGTTGACGGCCATGCCCTTGGCCTTGAGCTCGTCGATCGCGGCCGTGGCCTGCTCGCGGCTGACCTTGCGCTGGTAGTCGCGCGCCTCGATGGCGGCGTCCTGCAAAATCTTCTGCTCGTCAGGCGAAAGACCGTCCCAGAATTTCTTGCTGATCAGGATGATGTTGGTCGAATAGGTGTGGTTGGTGACGCTGAGATATTTTTGCACCTCGAAGAACTTGTTCGACAGGATCACGGAGAACGGGTTCTCCTGGCCGTCGACGGTGCCTGTCTCCAGCGCGCTATAGAGCTCCGAGAAACTCATCGGCACCGGGTTGGCGTTGAAGGCCTTGAAGGTCTCCAGATAGACCGGGTTCGGGATCACGCGGATCTTGATGCCACCGAGGTCCTCGCCCCTGGTGATGGCACGCTTGCTGTTGGTGACGTTGCGGAAGCCGAGATCCCAATAAGCGAGACCAACCAGCCCCTTCTCGGGCAGCTTTGCCAGCAGCGCTGCGCCGAGCGGACCATCGAGCAGGGCGTCGGCCTGCTGCGGCGTCGAGACGATGAAGGGGAAATCGATCAGGCCGTAATCCTTGACGATGCCGACCAGCGACGTCGTCGCCGGCGACTGCATCTCCTGGGTGCCGGCGCGCAGCGCCGATTGCTGCTGCATCTCGCTGCCGAGCTGGTTGGCCGGATATTCGCGCACCTTGAGCTTGCCGCCACTCTTCGCCGCGACGATCTCGGCGAATTTCTGCACGCCTTTGCTGACGGGATGGTCGGTGTTGTTGAGGTGCCCCCAGCGGATGGTGCGCTCCTGAATGGCCTGCGCCGAGGCCGGCCCCATCGCGCCCAAGGCGACCGCGCCGATCGCCGCCACCAAAGCCAGACCTTTGAACCGAACGGGCATCGCCCCCTCCCCTGTTGATCTCGTTCTTAAGGGCAGGAACGTCTTATATGACGAATTATAAATCAACCTATATTTTCTATTTTGTCTGATATTACAAAAAACGCTTGATAAAGCTGCGAAATTTGGCAAATCGCACGCCCAACGCGCTAGGATGAGGCATGGACACCCTTCCCGACACGACCGCCGAGACGGTGGGCGACAGCGCCTACCGCCGCATCCGCACCGACCTGATCTTCGGCAAGCTGACGCCGGGGCAGAAGCTGAAGCTCGAGCGGATGAGCGGGGCCTACGGCACCAGCATCTCGACGCTGCGCGAGACGCTGAACCGGCTGTGCTCGGAAGGTTTTGTCGTCGCCGAAGGCCAGCGCGGCTTCGAGGTCGCGCCGATCTCGGCGACCGAATTCCAGGAGATCGCTGAGCTGCGCGAGCTGCTCGAGGGTCACATGATCGAGAAGTCGTTCGCGGCCGGCGATCTCGACTGGGAGGCGCACATCGTCTCGGCGCATCACAAGCTCGCGGCGATGGAGCGCATGCTGCTGTCAGGCGAGCGGTCCGATGCCGAGAGCTGGAAACAGTGCGATTTCCAGTTTCATCGCGCGCTCGTCGCGGCCTGCGGCTCGAAGGTGCTGCTCGATGCGCATGCCGCGGTCTATGACCGCTATCTGCGCTACCAGATGATCGCCGTGGTGTTCCGCGGCGAGATGGCGGCAGCCGAGCATCGCGAGCTGAAGGAGCTGGCGCTGAAGCGCGACGCCAAGGGCGCGAACAAGGTGCTGCACACCCACATCCATGATTGCGTGGCGCATGCCTTGCGCAATTCGGATTGGTTAAAGCCGGTGGCCGCCGTCAAGGACGCGCGGAGCGAGCCGCGCAAGAAGGCCAAGGCCGGGTAGACCCGCACCGCCGCCGATGGTGCAAAGCAACATTGGCTCTCGCGCGAACTTGATCGGGATCAAGTTTCAAATCGCACGATAGGGCATTTTGCCCAAATGCTCCCCATGCCCAAATGTGGGATAGCGCATAGACTCTAGAGCTGGAAACGCTCTAAGAAGATGCGCCCTTTTTGGTCAGTTCCGTCTTAGGTTTTGCCGATGGATTACGCCCAGTTCTTCAATACCGCCCTCGATCGTCTCCACACCGAGCGGCGCTACCGCGTGTTCGCCGATCTCGAACGCATCGCCGGCCGGTTCCCGCATGCGCTCTGGCACTCGCCGAAGGGCAAACGCGACGTCGTGATCTGGTGCTCCAACGATTATCTCGGCATGGGCCAGCACCCGAAGGTGGTCGGCGCCATGGTCGAAACCGCGACCCGCGTCGGCACCGGCGCGGGCGGCACCCGCAACATCGCCGGCACGCATCATCCGCTGGTGCAGCTCGAGGCCGAGCTCGCCGATCTCCACGGCAAGGAAGCGTCGCTGCTGTTCACCTCGGGCTATGTCTCGAACCAGACCGGCATCGCCACCATCGCGAAGCTCATTCCGAACTGCCTAATCCTGTCGGACGAGCTCAACCACAATTCGATGATCGAGGGCATCCGCCAGTCCGGCTGCGAGCGCGTCGTGTTCCGCCACAACGACCTCGCCGACCTCGAAGAGAAGTTGAAGGCCGCAGGTCCGAACCGGCCGAAGCTGATCGCCTGCGAGAGCCTCTATTCGATGGACGGCGACGTCGCTCCGCTCGCCAAGATCTGCGACCTCGCCGAGAAATATGGCGCGATGACCTATGTCGACGAGGTCCACGCCGTCGGCATGTACGGCCCGCGCGGCGGCGGCATCGCCGAGCGTGACGGCGTCATGCATCGCATCGACATTCTCGAAGGCACGCTGGCCAAGGCATTCGGCTGCCTCGGCGGCTACATCGCCGCTAACGGCCAGATCATCGACGCCGTGCGCTCCTACGCGCCGGGCTTCATCTTCACCACCGCGCTGCCGCCGGCGATCTGCTCGGCCGCGACCGCCGCGATCAAGCACCTGAAGACCTCGAACTGGGAGCGCGAGCGCCACCAGGACCGCGCCGCCCGCGTCAAGGCGATCCTCAACGCCGCTGGCCTGCCTGTGATGTCGAGCGACACCCATATCGTGCCGCTGTTCATCGGCGATGCCGAGAAGTGCAAGCAGGCGTCCGACCTGCTGCTGGAACAGCACGGCATCTACATTCAGCCGATCAACTATCCGACGGTTGCCAAGGGCACCGAACGCCTGCGCATCACGCCCTCGCCCTATCACGACGACGGCTTGATCGATCAGCTCGCCGAAGCGCTCTTGCAGGTATGGGACCGCCTGGGTCTGCCGCTCAAGCAAAAGTCGCTGGCGGCGGAGTAGGCTTGCTTCCACCCTCCCCTGGAGGGAGACGGGGTGGGGTGACAGTCTCTCCACCTCTGACGCTGCTCGTGTGGAAGATCACCCCACCCCGCTCGCGCTTCGCGCGATCGACCCTCCCCCTCCAGGGGAGGGTAAGAGCCGGTCGCTCGTCCCACGGCTTAACGACAACCCCAGTTCCTCCCCCCAAAAAGCATTTCGCTGTCGCTTGCGCCCGCCCAACGCGCTAGATTTGCTGGGAAAATGAGTTCGGGCGCCCTCGCGCCCAGGGAGAAGCGCGCTCGCCATGCTGCACGACTGGGGCGTGATCGCTGCCGCCTTCGGCTATATCGGCTTCCTGTTCCTGGTGGCGAGCCACGGCGACCGCCGCTCGCCGGCCGGGCGCGGCCGCGCATCCGGGCTGATCTATCCGCTGTCGCTCGCGATCTATTGCACCTCCTGGACCTTCTTCGGCTCGGTCGGCTTCGCCACCCGCGCCTCGACCGACTTCCTCGCGATCTATGTCGGCCCGATCCTGATGATCGGGCTCGGCGCCGGCGTCCTGCGCCGTGTGATCCAGCTCGCGAAAGCGCACAACATCACCTCGATCGCCGACTTCATCGGCGCGCGCTACGGCAAGAGCCAGGCGGCGGCGGCAACGGTGGCGCTGATCGCGATCATCGGCTCGGTGCCCTACATCGCGCTCCAGCTCAAGGCGGTCGCCTCCTCGCTCGAAACGATCCTGAGCGAGGACCAGGCGTTCTCTCACATCCCGATCCTCGGCGACATGGCGCTGATGGTGACGCTGGCGATGGCCGCCTTCGCCGTGCTGTTCGGCACGCGGCAGACCGACGCCACCGAGCATCAGCACGGCCTGATGCTAGCGGTCGCAACCGAATCCATCGTCAAGCTGATCGCCTTCCTCGCCGCCGGCATCTTCGTCACCTTCTGGATGTTCTCGCCGCACGAATTGATCGAGCGCGCGATGAAGACGCCGGAGGCGGTGCGCGCCATCAACTATTCGCCGTCGATCGGCAACTTCCTCACCATGACGCTGCTGTCGCTCTGCGCGATCATGCTGCTGCCACGCCAGTTCCACGTCAGCGTGGTCGAAAACTCCTCGGATGCCGAGGTCAGCCGCGCGCGCTGGCTGTTCCCGTTCTATCTCGTCGCCATCAATTTGTTCGTGATCCCGATCGCGCTCGCCGGCCTCGTCACCTTTCCGTTCGGCGCGGCCGATCCGGACATGTATGTGCTAGCGCTGCCGATGGAGGGCGGCGCGGGACTTCTCAGCGTCGCCATCTTCGTCGGGGGGCTGTCGGCGGCGACCGCGATGGTGATCGTCGAATGCGTCGCGCTCTCCATCATGGTCTCGAACGACCTCGTGGTGCCCCTGATGCTGCAGCGGCGGCCGGAGGGGCGCACCGGCGGCGCCGATTTCAGCGACTTCCTGCTGCGCTCGCGCCGGCTTGCGATCTTCGCCATCATGGTGATGGCCTATTTCTACTACCGCGCGCTCGGCAACACCCAGCTTGCGGCGATCGGCCTGCTCTCCTTTGCCGCCATCGCCCAGCTCGCGCCAAGCTTCTTCGGCGGGCTGTTGTGGCGGCGCGCCACCGCGCGCGGCGCCATCGGCGGCATGCTGGTCGGCTTCGCGGTGTGGCTCTACACGCTGTTCATCCCGAGCTTCATGGATTCCTCGACGGCGGGAATCCTGCTGGTCCAGCACGGCCCGTTCGGCATCGAGGCGTTGCGCCCGCAGGCGCTGTTCGGCGCCGACCTGCCGCCGCTGATGCACGGCGTGATCTGGTCGCTGTCGCTCAACATCCTGACCTATGTGCTGCTGTCGCTGGCGCGGCGGCCATCCTCGATCGAGCTGGTGCAAGCCGATCTGTTCGTACCCAACACGCTCGCACCGATCTCCCCGAACTTCCGCCGCTGGCGCACCACCGTCACGGTGCAGGACATCCAGACCACGGTCGCGCAATATCTCGGGCCAGACCGCGCCCGGCATTCGTTCGAGGCATTTTCGTTGCGGCGCAACGTGCGCCTGGAATCCGGGGCGCCGGCCGATTTCGAGCTGCTGCAACACGCCGAGCACCTGATAGCCTCTTCGATCGGCGCGGCCTCCTCGCGGCTCGTGATGTCGCTGCTGCTGCGCAAGCGGACGGTCTCGGCGAAAGCGGCGCTGAAACTGCTCGACGATTCCCACGCGGCGCTGCATTTCAATCGCGAGATCCTCCAGACCGCGCTCAACCATGTCCGCCAGGGCATCGCCGTGTTCGACGCCGATCTGCAACTGATCTGCTCCAACCGGCAGTTCGGCGAACTCCTGAACGTGCCGCCGCATTTCATCCAGTTCGGCACGCCATTGCGTGAAATCCTGGAATTCATGGGTGTGAGCGAGCCGGACAATCCGGTCGAGCGCGAAGCCATGCTGGAGCGGCGGCTCGCGGCTTACACCACCGACGGCGAGCCTTATCTCGAGCGCCTGCCCGACCGCCACATGGTGATCGAGATTTTGACCAACCGCATGCCCGGCGGCGGCTTCGTCATCACCTTCACCGATGTCACGCCCACGTTCGAGGCCGCCGAAGCGCTGGAGCGCGCCAACGCGACGCTCGAAAAGCGGGTGCGCGACCGCACCGAGGAGCTGACCCGGCTGAATTCCGAGCTGGCGCTGGCCAAGAGCGCGGCCGAGGACGCCAGCATCTCCAAGACGCGATTCCTGGCGGCAGCCAGCCACGACATCCTTCAGCCCCTGAACGCGGCGCGGCTCTATGTCACGAGCCTGGTCGAGCGCCAGCACAGTGGCGAGGAGACGCGGCTGGTCGAGAACATCGACGAATCGCTCCAGGCGATCGAGGAGATCCTCGGCGCACTGCTCGACATATCGCGGCTGGATGCCGGCGCGATGACGACCTCGACGTCGAGCTTCAAGATGGCCGATCTGATGCGCTCGCTGGAGATCGAGTTTGCGCCGATCGCACGCGCCAAGAACCTCGAGCTCGCCTTCGTGCCCTGCTCGCTGCCGGTCGAGTCGGACCGGCTGTTGCTGCGGCGCCTGCTCCAGAACCTGATCTCCAACGCGATCAAATACACCCCGCGCGGACGCGTGCTGGTCGGCTGCCGCCGCCAGGGCCCTTCGCTGAAAATCTGCGTCTACGACACCGGCGTCGGCATCCCGCCGGTCAAGCGCGGCGAGATCTTCAAGGAATTCCACCGCCTCGAACAGGGCGCGCGGATCGCCCGCGGCCTCGGACTCGGCCTCTCGATCGTCGAGCGTCTTGCACGCGTGCTCAAGCACGGTATCGCCATCGACGGCAACAAGAGCGGCGGCTCGGTCTTCTCCGTGACAGTGCCGACAGCCAAGGCGATCACCCACACCGCTGCCGTGACCAGCGCGACGCCGCTGGCCCGTAGGCCGATCTCGGGCGCTCTCATCGTCTGCATCGAGAACGACGCAGCGATCCTCGACGGCATGCGCACGCTGCTGAAGGCCTGGGACGCCGAGGTGATCGCGGTCGCCGACCCCGAGGGCGCGATCGCCGCGATCGAAGGCGCGGGCCGCCGCGTCACCGGCCTGCTGGTCGATTATCACCTCGACCGCGGCAACGGCATTGCCGCCATCCGCGACATCCGCCGCCGCTTCGGCGACGGCATCCCCGCGATCCTGATCACAGCAGACCGCAGCCCCGCGGTGCAGGTCGCCGCGCGCGAGGAAAACGTCGCGGTGCTCAACAAGCCGGTGAAGCCGGCCTCGCTCCGCGCCCTGCTGGGACAGTGGCGCACGCAGCAGATGGTGACGGCGGAGTGAGACGCGGTCAGTAGTCGGTCGAGACGCTGAGCGCGCGCCACTTCTCCAGCTCGTCGAGGCGTTGCCGGTCCGTCGCCGCGATGGCGTTCACGGCGTCGCTGCCGAGCGCGATCCGCAGCGGCGGGCTGTCCATGTCGACGAGCTCCAGCAGGAGTGCAGCGGCTTTCGCCGGATCGCCCGGCTGGCGGCCATCGTAATCGCGCTGCATCCTGACGGCCGCGCCAACGACGGCATCGTACTCCGCCCGCCCTTCGCCGGTCGCATGCGCGGCCTGCGCAAAGCCCGTGCGGAAGCCGCCGGGTTCGACGATCGTCACGTGCACGCCGATCAACGCCATCTCGCGTGCCAGCGATTCCGAAAAGCCCTCGATGCCCCATTTCGCGGCCGAATAGGCCGCGCGTGCGGGAGCTCCGATCCGTCCGCCGACGGATGAGAATTGCACGATATGCCCGCGGCGCTGCCGGCGCAGCACGGGGATCGCCGCCTTGGTGACGATGATGGTGCCGAGCAGATTGACCTCGATCTGTTGACGGAACGAGGCCAGGCTCGTGTCCTCGACCGATCCGAGATCGCCATAGCCGGCATTGTTCACGACCACATCGACGCCGCCGAATGCCTCCACGGCCAGGCCGATGGCCGCTTGCGCGGCCGCCTCGTCAGTCACGTCGAGCGTTGCGAGCCGCAGCCGCTCGCCAAAGCGCTCGCTCAACAGTTCGAGCGGCCTCGTGTCCCGAGCCGTAGCAACCACCCGGTCGCCCGACGCAAGCACGGCTTCCGTGATGGCGCGTCCGAGCCCGCGCGAGCTGCCGCTGATGAACCAGATCTTTGACACGGTGGGCTCCTGACCGCTCAAGGCGCAAGCCGGGTGAATACGTAATCGCGGCCCTTGGCGCGGGCGTCGTGACAGGCGAAGCAGGTGCGGTGCTGTGCCTCGTCGACCGGCTTGCCATTGATGAAGCGGCCGAATCCCCAGCCGCCGGTGGACGCATATTTCCCGGAATCCTTGACCATCACCTGCACCGTGGTGGCCGCGCCGGGGATCGTTGCGGATGCGAATTCCGGCGACTGTTTCCGTTTCCAGGCGCGCTTGACCAGAATGGTCCCATCCGGGAACGGAAGTTGTCCGGCCTGATAAGCATCGATCGCGGTCTGGTTGCCGACGACGGCGCGAAGCTCGTCGAGCGGTGCCGCCTCTTCGGCCGGCGCGATCAGCTCCCACTGCTTGTAACCCGCAGGAATCGTGACACCGAAGATCGGCGAGGCGTCTGCGGTATTGCCCTGCACCGGCCCCTCGGCGAGAGCGATCGAGACCAGGTAGGGCACGCAAGTCAGGAGAACGACGAGAAGGAGCGCGGCCAGCGTGATAGCCGTCGCATGAGAGCGCTTTTTCTTGTCAGGTTCGATGGACGTCATGACGTTCCTTCATGTGGGATCGCGGCATAGCCTCGGTCCAGCCGCGCTGGACCGAGGCATCGAATGAACGCTCAGGCGCCGTCGGCGTCGATGACGGCCTTGGCGAAGGCTTGCGGTGCCTCCTGCGGCAGATTGTGGCCGATGCCGCCGGTGATCAGGCGGAAGTCGTACCGGCCTGAGAACTTCTTGGCATAGGCGCTGGGGTCGGGATGCGGCGCACCGTTGGCGTCGCCTTCCATGGTGATCGTCGGGACGCTGATCACCGGAGTTGCAGCGAGCTTCTTTTCGAGCTCCTCGTATTTGGCTTCGCCCTGGGCGAGCCCGAGCCGCCAGCGGTAGTTGTGGATCGTGATGGCGACATGATCCTTGTTGTCCAGCGCCGCCGCACTCCGGTTAAAGGTCGCGTCGTCGAACTTCCATTGCGGCGAGGCGAGCTTCCAGATCAGTTTCGCGAAATCATGCGTGTACTTCTCGTATCCGGCGCGGCCGCGCTCGGTCGCGAAATAGAACTGGTACCACCATTGCAGCTCGGCCGACGGCGGCAGCGGCGCGTTGCCTGCGGCCTGGCTGGAGATCAGATAGCCGCTGACCGACACCAGCGCACGGCAGCGATCCGGCCATAACGCAGCGATGATATCGGCGGTGCGCGCGCCCCAGTCGAAGCCGGCGATGACAGCCTTCTTGATGTCGAGCTTGTCCATCAGCGCGATGATATCGACGGCCATGGCCGCGGGCTCGCCGTTGCGCGGCGTCTCGCTGGAGAGGAAGTGTGTGGTGCCGTAGCCGCGCAGGTAGGGGATGATGACGCGATAGCCGGCCTTTGCCAGGATCGGCGCGACATCGGCGAAGGCGTGAATGTCGTAAGGCCAGCCGTGCAGCAGGATCGCCACGGGACCGTTCGACGGGCCGGCCTCGGCATAACCGACATTGAGAGCGCCGGCGTCGATCTGCTTGATCGGACCGAACGACGCATTCGATGCGGACGACTTCGGCGCGTCCGTTTCGGCACGGGCGAGGTCGATCACGCCGAGACCGACGGCGACGGTTCCCGCGGCGACGCCGAAAAATTTGCGGCGGTGCTCGTCGATGATCTGTTTCATGGTGGTGCTACCTTGTTGATGGTTGGTGATGTCCGTCAGATCAGCGCGACCGTGACGTCGATATTGCCGCGGACGGCCTTGGAATAGGGGCAGGTCTGGTGCGCCTCATCGACGATGCCGCGCGCGATCTCGCGATCGAGGCCCGGCAAGCTGACGTTGAGGCGCGCGCTGAGGGCGTAAGTGCCATCATCGAGAAGAAGGTCGATTTCCGCATCGATCGCGCTGTTTCTCGGAAGCACGATTTTCCGCTTGCGCGCGGCCATCTCCATGGCGCCTTCGAAGCAGGCCGACCAGCCGGCCGCGAACAATTGCTCGGGATTGGTGCCGATGCCCGCGCCGCCCGGCGGCGACAATTTGACATCCAGGCGGCCGTCGGAGCTGCGCGATATGCCGTCCTGTCGTCCACCGCTGGTGTGGGTCTTGCCCGTGTAAAGCAGTTTTGCCGCTTGCGTCATGAAGGTCTCCTTGCCGTCACGCAACCGACTAGCAGCGGCGGCGGCGGGACACCCGTTTGGACTTGTGAGAAGTTGTGAGGCCCCGGCGCGCAGCCCCGCCACGAGGCCTGCATCAGCGGTCTGATGCCGATGCAGGTGCGGCCTTGCCGGATTGCGATCATCTGGCTATCCGGTCGGTTTGAAAGGACCAAGATTTCGCCATGACCGAGCTGGCCGGCACCGCAACGGGAACCCTATCGTTCGGGCCATTCACCGTGACATCGCATGAAAGGCTCGTGATGCGCGACGGCGTCGCGCTGCCGCTCGGCGCGAAGGCCTTCGACACGCTGATTGCACTGATGTCGCGGCCGAACGAGGTCGTCAGCAAATGGGATCTGATGGCGCTGGTGTGGCCCGGCCTGACCGTCGAGGAAGCCAATCTGCGCTTTCACGTCGCAGCCCTGCGCAAGGCGCTCGGCGACGGCAAGGACGGCGCCCGCTACATCACCACGCTGTCCGGCCGCGGCTATTGCTTCGTGGCGCCGATCTCCAAGGCGGAAATCGCGACCGAGCGGCGTCCCGCGCAGCGAACGGAACTACCGCCCGTCAAACTGCCGAACCGGCTGCAACGGATGGTCGGGCGCGACGATGCGGTCGCCGCCGTCTCCGACAAGCTCATCGGTTCGCGCTTCGTCACGATCGTCGGCCCAGGCGGCGTCGGCAAGACCGCCGTTGCGGTGGCAATCGCGCACGACCTGCTCGAGACTTTCTCCGACGCCGCACATTTCGTCGACCTCGCCGCGCTCAGCGATCCCGATCTCGTGATCACCTCGATCCTGCTGATGCTGGGCTTGCCGGCGCAGACCGACGATCCCCTGTCTGCACTGCTCGCGCATCTCGGCGACAAGCGGATGCTGCTGATCCTCGACAATTGCGAGCACGTCATCGCCGCCGCGGCGCCGCTGGCAGCCGAAATCTTTCACGCCGCGCCGCATGTCCATATCCTCGCCACGAGCCGCGAAGCCCTGCGCGTCGAGGGCGAGCAGGTCTACCGGTTGGCGCCGCTTGCCGTTCCGCCTGACAATCCCGGGCTGACCGCGGCTGCCGCACAAACCTATCCCGCGCTTCAGCTCTTCCTCGAACGTGCCATGGCTGGCGGTGCGCAGATCGCGCTCGACGATGCAAATGCCGCGATCGTCGCCGGGATCTGCCGCAAGCTCGACGGCATGGCGCTGGCGATCGAGCTCGCCGCCGGCCGGGTCGAAGCCTACGGCCTGGAGCAGACGGCCGCACTTCTCGACGAACGCCTCAATCTGCTCTGGCAGGGCCAGCGCACCGCGCCGCCGCGGCAGAAGACGTTGCAAGCGACGCTGGACTGGAGCTACGGGCTCCTGTCCGACACCGAGCGCCTCGTGCTGCGCCGGCTTGCCGTCTTCGCCGGTCACTTCACCATCGACGCCGCGCTCGAAATCGTGCCGGACGAGCGCGTCGACCGCTCGCGCCTGTTCGATGCCATCGACAGCCTGGTCGCCAAGTCGATGGTCGCGCCGCGACCGGTCGGCGCCATGATGCGCTACCGTCTGCTCGACACGACGCGCGCCTATCTGCTCGAGATCGAGCCGAACGAAACCGCGCTCGCCGCCCGCCACGCAACCTACTACCGGCGATGGCTGGAGCAGGCCGGCACGACATGGGCGACGGTGCCGAGCGCCGACGAACGCGCGATCCATTTCTCCGCGCTTCACAACGTGCGCGCCTCCTTGGACTGGTGTTTTGGCGCGAACGGCGATGTCGGCATCGGCATTGCGCTCGCCGCCGCGGCGGCTCCGATCTTTCTCGCGATGTCATTGCTGATCGAATGCCGGCGCTGGTCGGAACGGGCGCTGCTTGCGATCGATCCGACCTCGCGCGGCAGCGCCGAGGAAATGCACATCCAGGCCGCCCTTGGATTGACCTTGATGTTCACGCGTGGCGGCAGCGAAGCTGCGCGTGCCGCCCTGAGCCGGAGCCTGGCGATCGCCGAGGCGCGCGGCGACGCGCCGAACCAGCTCCAGCTGCTCGGCCGCATGCACATCTTCCACGAGCGAATGGGACAGTTCGACGCCGCGCTCGGTTATGCGCAGCAGAGCCTCACGGTCGCCGAGACGCTCGGCGATGCCGCCGCCATCGCCCTCGCCCATTCGCTGCTGGGTGTCTCCTTGCATCTGGCGGGCGAGCATCGCGACGCACTGAGCATGCTGGAGGCCGCCTGGCACGGGCCGGGCACGGAGCGGATCAGCACGGTCCACGGCTTTGATCACCGCAACCGGGCCGGCATCTCGCTCGCGCGCGAGCTTTGGTTGCAGGGCCGGCCGGCGGATGCGCGGCAACTGGCGCGGCAGACGGTCAGCGAGGCCGCGCAGATGGACCATCCGATCACGCTCTGCATCGCGCTGATCTGGGCGGTCTCGATCGATCTCTGGAGCGGGGATCTCGACGGCGCGGAACAGAACCTCGACCGCTTCATCGCACATGCCGAAACGCGCTCGATGGGCCCTTATCTCGCGGTCGGCCGCGGCGTCAAAGGCGAGCTGGCGATCCGGCGCGGCGACGCCGCAGGCGGCATCGAGACGATACGGGCCTGTCTGCGCGAGCTCCACGACGCCGGCTACGAGCTGCTCACCACGACGTTCAACATCGCACTCGTGCATGGCTTGCTGGCGCTCGGGCAGATCGAGCGGAGTGCGCGCCTAATCGACGACGCGATCGGCCTCGTCGAGCAGGGCGGGGATCATCTCTACATGCCCGAGCTGCTGCGCATGAAGGGCAATGTGTTGCTGTCACTGCCGCAGCCTGACACCGATGAGGCCGAGAACCACTTCAGGCGATCGCTCGACCTGAGCCGCCGCACCGATGCGAAAGCCTGGGAGTTGCGAGCGGCGATCGATCTCGCGAAACTGATCGCCGGGCGCGGCCAGCGTGCGGACGCGAAGAGGTTGCTTCGATCGGCGCTCGCAGGTTTCTCCGACGGCTCACAGACCTCGGATATCGGGATCGCAAACAAGTTGTTGGCGACACTCTAGGAAGCGCACCGGCGGCCAGGCGCGGGCCGAACCGGTATCTCGATGTTCGAGGTTTGTGCCGCGTGGCCCTGCGACATCCTCTCTCGTTGCAACTCCCAGGAAATGGACTAGCATCAACCACTGCGAGCATTTTATCGCATGTTGAACCTATTCAATTGATTGTCTTTAGCACGTCCATTTCAATCATCCGGAGCCACGACAATGGCAGGGTCCAGCCTCGAGGATACACTGGCCGCGATTGGCTATGTCAAAGTGATTGTCACAATGAAGGACAGGGCGGCGGCCGCCGCCACGTCCGAGACCGCGATGCAGGATCATTTCATCGCGCCGGACACTGCCCAGACACAGAGTCTCGTGGCGGCGGCGACGCGCTCCGCTGGCCGCCAGATCAGACGAGCGGAGAGCCTGGCCGAGCGCCGCGTGCGCATCTACCCCAACCTTGGACTCGCGGTCGGCAGCGTGGATGCCAGCGGCCTCGTTTCGCTCCAGGCTGATCCGCAAGTGGGCAAGGTCGACAAGGCTCCGGAGATCAGCCTGATCAAGCCGGTCGAAGCCCGTCCAATCAAGACCGGAGTCGGTCCGACCTGGGGCGTCAAGCGCTTGAACGTGGAACGCCTTTGGCAGGCAGGATTCACCGGCCAAGGCGTGGTGGTTGGTCACCTCGATACCGGCGTCGACGGCAAGCATCCGGCATTGGCCGGAGCCATCAAGAAGTTTGCCGAGTTCGACCTGGCGGGAGATCAGGTTCCGAACGCACCGGCCCGCGACAGCGGCGTGCACGGCACTCACACCGCGGGCACGATCGTCGGCCGGCCGGTCAGCAAGGGGCGCTTCGGCGTCGCACCAGATGCCCAGCTCGCGAGCGCGATGGTGATCGAGGGCGGGCAGGTGATCGAACGCATCCTGGCCGGCATGGACTGGGTGATCGGCGAAGGCGCCCGAGTCCTGAGCATGTCGCTCGGACTGCGCGGCTTCACACCGGCATTCCAGAGTGTGATCGATGCCTTGCGCGCCGCCAACGTTCTGCCGGTCATTGCGTCCGGCAATGAAGGCCCCCGGACCAGCCGCTCGCCGGGCAATTACGCGAACGTGTTGTCGATCGGCGCGATCGACGTGCACGACGTCGTGCCTGATTTCTCCAGCAGCCAGAGCTTCAATCGGGCGATCAACCCATTGTGCCCGGTGATCGTCGCACCGGGGGTCGCGATCACGTCCTGCGTTCCCGGCAAGAAGTACGAGACCATGAATGGGACGTCGATGGCGACGCCCCACGTCGCGGGTCTTGCAGCCCTTCTGCTGCAAGCCAGGCCGACCGCAACGGCGGACCAGCTCGAAGCCGCCATCATCGGATCCTGCGCACGCCCCGAGGCGATGGAAGAGGCCCGCGCGAACCATGGGGTGCCCGATGCCGTCAGGGCTTACGAGCTCCTGACCGGATCGCAGCTTCCCGCCACGCAGGTGAGCGTCGCGCCCCGGCGGCGCACGCCCGCGAAAAAGCGTTCTGCGAGGGGGCGCTCGTCGTCGCATCCACCGCGCAGCGTCGCCAAGAAGATGGCACGCCGGCCGAAGGTTGCCGCATCGCGGCGCGCCGCGCGCAAGAAGAGCCCTTCGAAGCGCCGTCCCGCCTGACTCCACGGCAATTCTTGTTGCGGCCAGCTAAAAGCCGGCCGCAATAAGCGCTATATTGGCCAGGCCGTCAGGGATTCCCGCACAGGAGCCGGCCATGACCGACAAGACAAAGCCTTCGCCCGAATGGGAAGGTAAGGCTGTCGTCAATCGATTGCGCCAGGCCACCAAGCCCGGCCAGCCTTCGTCAGTTCAGGTGTTCCTGAACGATGACGTTGCCGCGAGCGACCTGCCGGAGAAGGCAAGGGAAATCGTCACTGACATGAGCGCCAGCCTCGATCTGCCGGCCAATGCGATCAAGCTCGGCAAGGTGTTTCGCTTGGCCAAGTCGTTCTCGGTGTCGACCGACGTGCCCGACGTCTTCGATGCCCTCGCAAGGCATGGCGACGTCAAGAGCATCCTGGAATCGGTACAGCCGGATATCCTGCCCAAGCCGACGCGCGAAAAAGGCGACTGACCCGATCGCGGTCTACGATCCCGTCGGGGTGCCCTGCTTCCACTGGCCGCCGGCGATCTTCGCCGCGGCAATCACCGCCTGCGTGCGGCTCTCGACGCCGAGCTTTTGCAGGATCGCCGAGACATGCGCCTTGATGGTGGCTTCGGAGACGCCGAGCTCGTAGGCGATCTGCTTGTTGAGCAGCCCTTCCGACAGCATCATCAAGACCCGGACCTGTTGCGGCGTCAGCGTCACCAGGCGGTCGCGCAGGCGCGTCATGTCGGGATCGGCGGCAGCCGATAGATCGGTGTCGGTGGGAACCCAGACGTCCCCCTCCATCACCTTGAGGATCGCGTCGCGCAAGGTCTCGACGCCGAATCGCTTCGGGATGAAGCCGGAGGCGCCGAAATCGAGCGAGCGGCGAATCGTGGCGCTGTCGTCGGAGGCCGAGACGATCACCACCGGGATGGCCGGGTACTGCGCGCGCAGATAGATCAGCCCGGAAAAGCCGGAGATCCCGGGCATCGAGAGGTCGAGCAGGACCAGATCGACGTCGGATGTCTGTTCCAGCAGCTTGGTGAGATCCTCGAACGATCCGGCCTCGTCGATCCTGGCCGAGGTCAGGACGCCCGCCACCGCTTGCCGCAACGCGTCGCGGAACAGTGGATGGTCATCGGCAATGACGAGATGGGTCGAAGGAGCGCTCATCGTTCTCTTGCTGGCATTCACACCGGGCCAGTAGGCCGGCCCGGGGCCTTGGTCAATTCTTTCCCGACCGGCCGTGGCATGCAAGTGGGCATTATCCCTTTGCGGGAACGGGGTTAACCCATGGTCGAGCGCGATCCTGCCGGATTGAAAGGTCCGCGGCGTCAGGTGCGCGTCAGTGCGCAAGGCCGAAAGTCGTATTGGGGCGGGTTTCACGCCGATGTTACCTTGGAGCCAAGACCTGGGTTGATCCGGCATGACCGGATATCCGGGGCGCGAGGAAACGCATTTCGGGGAGCGACTCAACATGTCGACAATGGCTGTGTCTCAGGCGGGCGCGGGAGGAATGACGAAGGACGAACGGTTCGTCATTCTCGCCTCCTCGCTCGGTACCGTCTTCGAGTGGTACGACTTCTACCTCTACGGTTCGCTGGCCGGCATCATCGGCGCGCAGTTCTTCTCGGCCTATCCGCCGGCAACCCGCGACATCTTCGCGCTGCTGGCCTTCGCCGCGGGCTTCCTCGTCCGTCCGTTCGGGGCCATCGTGTTCGGCCGCGTCGGCGACATCGTCGGCCGCAAATACACCTTCCTCGTCACCATCCTGATCATGGGTCTGTCGACCTTCATCGTCGGCCTGCTGCCGAACGCTGCGACGATCGGCATCGCGGCCCCGATCATCCTGATCGCGCTGCGCCTCGCCCAGGGCCTGGCGCTCGGCGGTGAATATGGCGGTGCGGCGACCTATGTCGCGGAGCACGCGCCGAACGGCAAGCGCGGCTACTACACCTCGTTCATTCAGACGACCGCCACGCTCGGCCTGTTCCTGTCGCTGTTGGTGATCCTGTTCACCCGCAGTGCGATCGGCGAGGCCGATTTCGCGGCCTGGGGCTGGCGCATCCCGTTCCTGGTCTCGGTGCTGCTGCTCGGTATCTCGGTCTGGATCCGGCTCCGCCTCAACGAATCCCCGATCTTCCAGAAAATGAAGGACGAGGGGAAGAGCTCGAAGGCGCCGCTGACGGAAGCCTTCGGCAACTGGCAGAACGGCAAGCTCGTTCTGCTCGCGCTGCTCGGCGGCGTGATGGGCCAGGGCGTGGTCTGGTACACCGGCCAGTTCTACGCGCTGTTCTTCCTACAATCGATCCTGAAGGTCGACGGCTATACCGCCAACCTCCTGATCGCCTGGTCGCTGCTGCTCGGCACCGGCTTCTTCATCGTGTTCGGCGTGCTGTCCGACAAGATCGGCCGCAAGCCGATCATCCTCGGCGGCTGTCTGATCGCGGCGCTGACCTTCTTCCCGATCTTCAAGATGATCACCACCAACGCCAACCCGGCGCTGGAAAAGGCGATCGAGTCGGTCAAGGTCGACGTCGTGGCGGATCCCGCGGGTTGCGGCGACCTGTTCAACCCGGTCGGCACCCGCGTCTTCAGCGCGCCTTGCGACACCGCACGCGCCTTCCTGTCGGGCGCGTCGGTCAGGTACTCGACCGTGCCCGGCCCGGCCGGCTCCGGCGTGAAGGTGGTGGTCAACGGCAAGGACATCGCCTATGCCAACGCCAAGGACGGCAATCCCGCGCTGCTCGCCGCCGTGCAGGCAGCCGGCTATCCGAAGCCGGGCGACGCGGGCATCGTGAAGATGTCGCATCCGTTCGACATCTTCCGTCCGCAGGTGGCCGCGACTGTCGGGCTGCTGTTCATCCTGGTGATCTTCGTCACCATGGTGTACGGCCCGATCGCCGCGATGCTGGTCGAACTGTTCCCGACCCGCATCCGCTACACCTCAATGTCGCTGCCCTACCACATCGGTAACGGCTGGTTCGGCGGCCTGCTGCCCGCGACCGCGTTCGCGATCGTGGCTTCCACAGGCGATATCTATGCGGGTCTCTGGTATCCGGTCATCTTCGCATCGATTACCGTCGTGATCGGCTTCTTCTTCCTGCCCGAGACCAAGGACGTCGACATCAAGGCGACCTGATCGACAGCAGCGATCGACAATACGAACCGGCCGCGGTCTCCGCGGCCGGTTTTGCTTTCAGCCCTTACTGGTTTTCAGCCCTTACTGATTGCTGCCGATGAATTGCAGCACCACTTCGCGCCGGTGCGGGCGGGCGCGATGCTCGATCAGGTAGATCGCCTGCCAGGTGCCGAGCGCGAGCTTGCCGTTCAGGACCGGGACCTGAAGCGAGGTCTGCGTCAGCATGGTCTTGACGTGCGCCGGCATGTCGTCCGGTCCCTCGGTGTCGTGGGTCCAGCCGGCGTTCTCGGGCGCGAGCCGCGACAGTGCCGTGGTGAGATCGACCAGCACGGACGGATCGGCGTTCTCCTGGATCGTCAGCGAAGCCGAGGTGTGCCGGATGAACAGCGTCAGCGCGCCATCGCGCGCCTGAACCTCATTGATGAACTTCGCGACTTCGCTGGTGAGATCGGTGAAGCCGCGGCCGGGGGTCTGCACGGTCAGCAGTGACGATGCGACGGTGGTGACTTGCACCGACGTTGGCGCCGAGCGCGTGACGGATTTGCCTGATGTCATCAAATGTCTCGATTGATCGAACACTGCCGTAGGGTGGGCAAAGGCGCGCAGCGACGTGCCACGTCTTCTTACGTCGCGGTGGAAACATGGTGGGCACGGCGTCAGAACGCCTTTGCCCACCCTACGGCAGCTCAACGCATGGATAGCCCGAAGGGATCCTCAAATCTTCCCCGAGACGTCCTTCTGCACGCGGTTGGCCATGTCGATCAGCCGGCGCCAGGCCTTTTCCAGGAACGACATCACCCGATCGACATCCTGGTCGCTGGGCAGCGGAATCTCGATCTTGCGGTCCCCCTCGGCGACCTTCGGGTCCTTCTTGAGCGGATCGGATTTCGGCAGCGCCTCGTCGATCTTGCCGGATACGGTCGGCCCCGCCGCGATCTGCCCCTTCAGCTTCTCGACTTCGGCCTGGAGCCGGCCGATCTCGGCGTCGAGCGCGGTGCGTTCGTCGGGCACCGCGTAACAGGCCCAGCCGGCGCCGTTCTTGCTGCAGGTCGATACCGTGCCGGTGCGGGTGTCGAGCCGCAGCACGCCTTCGGGGATGGGCGTCATGCTGTAGCGGCCGTTTTCGCTGTCGGGCGCGGACTGTGCGGCAACGAGGCCGCCGCCGATGGTTATCACCGCGGCGAATACCGCCGCTGCAAGCCATGATGCTGTGGATGAATTTGCTGGTCTCATCGCGCTCTCCGCCATGGCGCTTCTGCGGCTTCTCTTCAATTCTACACCCGGGCGAGGCGATCTGCCGCCCAAAACGCGCCACCGATATCAACGATCGCGGCAATCCCTTTGATCCCGCCGGCAGGACGAAATGGTGGTCGCATTCGCCGATCATGAAGAGAGCTGCTGCGGTGCGGCGTCACGCTGTGTGCAGCGTTGCCGCGCGCGCCAATATCATCAAATAAATCAGATAGATAATAGAACGCGACGCAATCGTGACTTGGCTTGACTTGATTATGGGCCATCAGTATGGTCCGCGCGGCTTTTGAGGGTGGCGGGCGTAATTTCCATTCAGCCGCGGCGTTTCGGGTCTTCGTTGCATGACACAGGGCACGGGGCACGGCGAGAATGGGGATCGCGATAGATCGTCCGAGGAAGCTGCGCTTTCCGAACGGCTCGGGAATCTTGATCAGCGGTTGTCCGAATTCCGGGACCGACGAATCAAGACCGAGCAACCCGCAGGTGACGGTGAAGACAGAGCGGCCAGAGCCTCGGCGATGGCGCTTGGTTTCCGGTTATCCTCCGAGTTGGTCGCCGGGGTCGTTGTCGGAGCGGGGATTGGCTGGGGTTTCGACCGCTTGCTGTCGACGTCGCCTTTCGGATTTATCGTGTTCCTGCTGCTGGGCTTCGTGGCCGGCGTGGTGAATGTGGTGAGAACGGCAGGCGCGGGTCAGAACAGGCGCGGTGGTTCTTAAGCGGTCCGCACCAACAGAGGAATGATCGTGCCGGCCATGCCGGCACGGGCCGGCCCGGCCGGCAGACCGAGACCCGCCGGCATTGCCCGGCAGACCAAGAGATGCCGCGCTGATGAAAATCGATCCGATCCACCAGTTCAACATCGAGCCTCTCTTCACGATCGGCCATATCGGCAATCAGACGATCGCCTTTACCAATTCATCGCTCTACATGCTGGTGGCGGTCGCGATCATCTCGATCCTGATGCTCGCCAGCGGCACGCAGCTGGTTCCCGGGCGCCTCCAGTCGGTCGCCGAAATCTCCTACGAGTTCGTGGCATCGACCATCCGCTCGACGGCCGGCGCGGAAGGCATGAAGTTCTTCCCGCTGATCTTCTCGCTGTTCATGTTCATCTGCGTCTCGAACCTGGTCGGCATCATCCCCTACACGTTCACGATCTCGAGCCATCTGATCGTGACGGCGGCACTCGCGCTCCTGGTCTTCTTCACCGTCCTGATCTACGGCGTCGCCAAGAACGGCCTGAAATTCTTCTCGATCTTCGTGCCCCACGGCGTCCCCGGCTACATCCTGCCGCTGGTGATGTTCATCGAGATTCTGTCGTTCTTCCTGCGGCCGGTCTCCCACAGCGTCCGTCTGTTCGCCAACATGCTGGCCGGCCACATCGCACTGAAGGTGTTCGCGGGCTTCGTCGCCATGCTCGGCTTCTCGCTCGGCGCCCTCGGCTGGGTCGGCGGCGTGCTGCCGCTGGCGCTCACGGTCGCACTGTACGCTCTCGAGATTCTGGTCGCGTTCCTGCAGGCCTATGTGTTTGCGATCCTGACCTGCATCTACCTGAACGACGCCATTCATCCGGGACACTGAGCGGTCCGGGGAATTTCCACCCACAACCCAATCTTTCTTCCAAGGAGTCTAAAATGGATCCGGCAGCAGCAAAACTTATCGGCGCGGGCATCGCATGCATCGGCATGGGCGGCGCGGGCGTCGGCGTGGGCGTGATCTTCGGCAACTACCTTGCCGCAGCCGTGCGCAACCCGTCGGCCGCTCAGGGCCAGTTCGGTAACCTGATCTTCGGCTTCGCCGTGACCGAAGCTCTCGGCATCTTCTCGCTTCTGATCGCGCTGCTGCTGCTGTTCGTTCCGCTCTGAGGACGACGTTCTTCGCGCCGCTTCGACCGAAGCGGCGCGCATGACTGCAACAGGAGTAATCCATGGCTGAAAGTCATGGCGGGGCGAAAAGTCCGGCGGCGGGCGCCCACACCGGGGCCGAAGGCGGTCACGGTGGCGGTTTTCCGCCGTTCGAGAGCAGCACCTACGCTTCACAGCTGGTGTGGCTCGCGATTTTCTTCGTCGCGCTTTACGTGATCGTGTCCAAGCTTGCTCTGCCGCGTGTCGGCGGTGCGATCGAGGCGCGTCAGAACAAGATCGAGGGCGACCTCGCCGAAGCGCAGAAGCTGAAGGACCAGTCCGACGCGGCGCTGAAGGCCTATGAAACCGAGCTCGCTTCGGCGCGCGCGCGGGCACAGGCGATCGGCAACGAATCCCGCGACAAGGCGAATGCGCAGGCGGAAGCCGAGCGCAAGGCGCTGGAAGAACAATTGGCGGCCAAGCTCGCCGGGGCGGAGAAGACCATCGCCTCGACCCGTGCCGCCGCCATGAGCAACGTCCGCGGTATCGCGGCCGATGCGGCAGGCCAGATCGTGCAGCAGCTCGCCGGCATCGCGCCTGACGCCGCGTCGGTCAATGCCGCCGTCGATGCGTCCTTGAAGGGTTAGTCGATATGTTCTTCGATCCTGAAACCTGGGTCGCCATCGCCTTCGTGATCCTGATGGTCCTGTTCGGCTATCTCGGCGTGTTCAAGTCGGCGATGACCGCTCTGGATCATCGCGCGGCCCGTATCAAGGCCGAGCTCGACGACGCCACACGCCTCAAGCAGGAAGCTGCCAAGGTGCTGGCCGACTACAAGGCGCGCAGTGCCACGGCCGAGCGCGAGGCTGCCGACATCATCGCCAACGCCAAGTCCGAAGCCGAGCGCATCGCGACCGAAGCCAAGGCGAAGATGGAAGACTTCGTCGCCCGCCGCACCAAGACCGCGGAGAGCAAGATCGCGCTCGCCGAGGCCCAGGCGGTGGCAGATGTCCGCGCCGCAGCCGCGGAAGCCGCCGTCCAGGCCGCCTCCACGATCCTGTCGCAGTCGGTCAAGGGCCAGGTCGCCGACGACCTGCTCGCCAAGGGCATCAACGAGGTTCGGCAGAAGCTGAACTGAGGGGCTTTGCCTTCACCAATCAAAAAGCCGGCGCGCGAGCGCCGGCTTTTTTGTTTGACGGTGTCTGTAGCAACACGCCGGATGTCATCACCCGGGAAGGCGGGTGATCCAGTACGCCGCGGCATCTCGATTCTGGCCTCGCTGTCTCGGAATACTGAATTGCCCGCCTGCCGCCTACGCTAAAGCTTCGGCGCCCCTAGACCTCAAACCCCGGCGAAGCCTTGGCGTAGACGGGTCGCGGGCAATGACAGTTGAGATTGCCGCGAGATCTTGCCCTACTTCTTCTTCTTTGCCTTCGGCTCGGGCGAGAGCGCCTGCGGGTCGAAGCCGACATAGAAGATGTAGGAATCGGCGACCTTGGCCGAAGGCATCGGATAGGCCAGATCCTCGGCAATGAAGGTGAAGGGCACGCTGCCGCCCTCCGACATCTCGACCGTGGTCCGGTAGGCCTTCGAGGCGATCACCTTCTCGCCGACGCCACCCTGCACCACGGCAATGCGCAAGGGCACCTCGACGGTCGCAGGCGCACCCGCGGGACCGGCGATGACACGGCCCTGGATGCCGATCCGGGCGGTGATATCGCCGCCATTTCGGGCACATTCACGCGCCATCTTGGTGATCGTGGCCTGGAAGCGGATCTCATTGCCGACGGCCGGCTTGCCGGCGGCGCCGACCGCGTAGGTCGAAGCCCCGGCACGCACCGTGACCTGCGGACAATCGACCTCGTCATCGGCCGCCGGCTGGCCGGGCGCGGGCGCCGGCTTGGGCTGGGCCGGCTCGTCGGACTTGCCGCCGAACAGGCTCTTGAAGCGGTCGCTCAGGGACTGGGCCGCGACCGGCGAGACGGCGGCGAGCGCAACCGACAACGCCAGCGCGATCCCCGTTCCCCGCCGCAACGCATTCCGCGATGACCGAAGCTTCTTCACCATCAACGCCCATACTCCATGACCATCTTCCGGCCGATCGCCGGCCGGGCCTCGCGCGTTATATCGTCAAAATCGGCGAACCCAAGGCAGGCAAGCAAGGCAGTCCAATGAGACTTTGGGCTCAGGCATGAGGGCTCAGCCGCGGAAATCCTCGTGCAGCAGGCCGAACAGCAGGTGGTCCTGCCAGACCCCGTTGATGCAGAGATAGCGGCGCGCCAGGCCCTCGCGGGAGAAGCCGCACTTCTCCAGCACCCGGATCGACGGCGCATTGGTGGGGATGCAGGCGGCCTCGACCCGATGCAGATTGAGCTCGCCGAACAGCGTCGGCAGCAGCACCCGCAGTGCCGCCGTCATGTAGCCGCGATGGGCATGAGGCTTGCCGACCCAATAGCCGATGGTGCCGGCCTGGACGATGCCGCGGCGGACATTGGCGAGCGTGATGCCGCCGACCATGGCGCCGTCGAGCTCACGGAAGATCAGGAAGGGATAGGAGCGGTCCGCAGCGATGTCCTCGGAATAGCGCCGCAGGCGGCGGCGGAAGCCGGACCGGGTCAAGTCATCCGACGGCCAGATCGGCTCCCAGGGCGTCAGGTAATCGCGGCTGGACTCGCGCAAATGTGCCCACTGGATGAAGTCCGACATCTGCGGCGCGCGCAGCAACAGGCCGTTGCCGCGCGGCGCGAGGGCGGCGGGTCCACTGGATGGCAGGCGAAACAGGGCCATGGTGATGCTTCCCGGGGCAGATCAGCCCGTGCGCCGCTCCTAATGCAGCCGCGCCTTGGCACGTGCCCGGGTCAATCCTTCCGCAAAAGACACCGCCGTGTCCAGACCCCTGCCACTGCCCAATGCGACAACTGCAGGGCGGCTCCGCGAAAGCAGCGCACGCGCGGCATCCCGGGTCGATTCGACGCTGACGGCGTCGATCCGGGCCACCAGTTCCTCGACCGTCTGCGGCCGGCCATAGGCCAGCACATGCCGGGCCAGCTGCTCGGCGCGGGACGAGCAGCTCTCCAGCGCCATCAGGAGGCCCGCCTTCATCTGCGCCTTGGCCCGCGCGATCTCGGCCTCGGTCAGCGTCTCCACCGAATCATTCATGATGTCGACCACGACCTCCATCATCTCCGGCGCGTCGGCAGGATCGGTGCCGGTGTAGAGGCCGAAGAAGCCCGTGTCGGTATAGGGCGCGTGGAACGAGTAGATGGAGTAGCAGAGGCCGCGCTTCTCGCGCACCTCCTGGAACAGCCGTGACGACATCCCGCCGCCGAGGATGTTGGTGAAGACCTGGAGCGAGAACAACGACAGATCGCTCTGCGGCACGCCTTCCAGCGCCAGCGTCAGATGCGCCTGCTCGAGCTCGCGATGCACCACCTTGGCGCCGCCTTTGCCGAACTGGGCGGCTTGCGGCTTCGGACCCGGCGTCCCCTCGAAGCTCGCGAAGCGCTTCTCGACCTCGGCGACGACCTGTTTATGATTGACCGCGCCGGCTGCCGCCACCACCATGTCGGGGCCGCGATAATGCGTCGACAGATAACCGCGCAGCATGTCGCGGTTGAAGGCACGCAAGGTCTTGGCGGTGCCGAGCAGCGAGCGGCCCATCGGCTGGTCGGGATAGCAGAGCTCGTTGAGATGCTCGAACACGACGTCGTCGGGCGTGTCCTGCGCGGCGCCGATCTCCTGCACGATGACGTTCTTCTCGCGCTCGAGCTCGTCGGGCTCGAAAGCGGGATTGGCGAGGATGTCGGCGAGCACGTCGAGCGCGAGCGGCACGTCGGCCTTCAGCACCCGCGCATAATAGGACGTGGTCTCGGTCGAGGTGCCGGCATTGAGGTCGCCGCCGACCGCCTCGATCTCCTCGACGATCTCGCGCGAGGAGCGCTTGGTCGTGCCCTTGAACGCCATGTGCTCGAGCAGATGCGAGATGCCGTGCTCGTTCGGCTTCTCGTCGCGCCCGCCAACGCCGGCCCAGACGCCGAGCGCCGCGGTCTCGAGATGGGGCATCTCGTCGGTGACGACGGTCAGGCCGGAGGCAAGCTTGGACATCTCGACACTCATCCGGCAACTCCCTGTTTTGCGGCCCGGCTGACCGACAGCACGAACCGCTCGACCTCGGCCTGATCGTTCTTCATCACCTTCATGTGTTCGGATTTGGTCATGAGACCGTCGAGCCAGGCGGGCAATTGCGGCCGCTGGCCGCAGGCTGCCTCGACCGCATCGGGGAATTTGGCCGGATGAGCGGTGGAGAGCACGATGCTGGGCACCGTCGTGTCAGTGGTGTCGCGGTCGGCGACAGCAAGCGCGACCGCGGTATGGGGATCGACCAGCTCGCCCGCCTCGCGCCAGGCGGCGCGGATAGCGGCTGCGGTTTCGGTCTCGTCGGCCCGGCCGGCGTCGAATTCTTCACGGATTGCGGCCAGCATCGCGTCAGGCAACACGAAGCGCCCCGACTGCTTCAGCGAGTCCATCAGTCGGCGCACGCCGGCCGCATCGCGCCGGCCGGCCTCGAACAGCAGCCGCTCGAAATTCGATGAGATCTGGATGTCCATCGATGGCGACGCGGTGGCGTGCACCTCGCGCACCTCGTAGATCCCGGTCTTGAGCGTGCGCGCCAGGATGTCGTTGACGTTGGCGGCGATGCGCAGCGTGCGCACCGGCAGCCCCATGCGCTTGGCGACATAGCCGGCAAAGATGTCGCCGAAATTTCCGGTCGGCACGACGAAATCCACCGTGCGCGCCGGCGCACCGGCGGCGACGGCGGAGGTGAAGTAGTAGACCACCTGGGCGACGATGCGCGCCCAGTTGATGGAGTTGACGCCGGAGAGCGAGGTCGCATCGCGGAAGCGATGGTTGTTGAACATCCCCTTCACGAGCGCCTGGCAGTCGTCGAAATTGCCCTCGATGGCGAGCGCATGGACGTTGGCCGCGCCCGTGGTCGTCATCATCCGCTGCTGCACCTCGGAGATGCGGCCGTGCGGGAACAGCACGATGAGATCGACATTCTCCAGGCCCGCGAACGCGTCGACCGCGGCGCCACCGGTGTCGCCGGAGGTCGCGACCACGATGGTGGTGCGCTGGCCGCGCTTGGCGAGCACGTGGTCCATCAGCCGCGAGATCAGCTGCATCGCCACGTCCTTGAAGGCGAGCGTCGGGCCGTGGAACAGCTCCAGCACGAATTGATGCGGCGTCATCTGGCGCAGCGGCACCACCGCCGGATGGCGGAAGGTGGCATAGGCCTCGTTCGCCATGCGGCCGAGCTCGGCATCCGAAATCTCGCCGCCGGCGAACGGACGGATCACGTCGACCGCGACCTCCCAATAGGGGCGGCCGAAGAAGCCAGCGATGGCCTCGGTCGAGAGCTGCGGCCAGGTCACCGGCACATACAGGCCGCCGTCCCGGGCAAGCCCGGTCAGCATCACGTCGCAGAAGCCGAGTTCTGGGGCCTCGCCCCGGGTCGAAATATAGCGAGTCAAACTGCCCTCCAAAGGCCGACCGGCCTTGAGCCAGATCCATAAGCCTTTGATTTCATGAAACTACTTGTTAACAGCCAGAGGCGTTGGGCCACCATAAAGTGTTTTGCGGCATCGGGAAACCGCTTCCCGCCTGTGCCTCGCTCAACGAAAAAGGGCTGCGGCGATGCCGCAGCCCTTCTCTTGGAAGGTCTGTCGTTGATATGTGCAGACCGGTTTGCCTCGTGCGGGTTGCCGGCCCGCCAAAACTGTCGGCCAAGTTCTCGGCGCCCGTCACGAAATCGTCAAGAGCTAAAACGGCGGGGGCAAGAAAATGTTCCTATTTTTCCCGGCACGGTTCGAGCTTCGCAGAGGCGTCCCCGCGAGCGCTCGCGCGCCATTGCTGCTTTTTCCCGAAATTTCGGATAGTTCAGGAACGAATATCACGCCGGCCCATTGTGTCGGCGGATGGTGTCGGCGCTGTCCATGCATTGCCCGGCTACGCGCCGAGACCCGATCCGCCCGGCCGGACCGGCTGCAACCTGGAGCAGCCGGTTCGGTGCCGGGCCGCCGGTGCCCGCGGGCCGCCAGCGCCCCCGGGCGTCAGCTCATCCCGATTTCCACCGCGATCCGGATCAGGTCGGAATGGTTCTTGGCGCCGAGCTTCTGCTTGAGCAGGGACGTGGTGTTGGCGACCGTCTTGTAGGAGATGCCGAGCGCCTCGGCGACCTCGACGATCTTGTCGCCACGGCCGAGCAGGCGGAGAATTTCGAGCTCCCGCGGCGTCATCTGCGAGGCCGGATTGGCCTTGATCGCCGCACCGGAGAACGTGACCGCCTCCGCGAGCTGCGGCGAGATGAAATTGTCGCCGGCGACCACCTTGCGCACAGCCTTGAGCAGAATCCGGGGATCGTCTCCCTTTGAGACATAGCCCTGCGCGCCCAGCTCGACCGCCCGTACCACGAAGGCCGGATCGTCGTTCATGCTGAACATGATGATCTTGGCATCAGGGTCGTCCTTGCGGATCCGCCGCATCAGCTCGAAGCCGGAGACGTCGGGCAGGCTGATGTCGATGACGGTGACGTCGGGCCGCTTGCTGATATAGGCACGATGCCCGGATTTGGCGTCGGTCGCCTCGTCGATACGGATCGAGTGGTCGGACGCGAAAAGGGTGCGGCATCCTGACAGCACCACGGGATGGTCGTCGACGATCAGAACTCGGGTCGCCGGTTTGGCGGTATCTTGCATCGCGCGCTCTCTTGTTTTTCGACTCATAGACCGCCGGGAACAAATGGAAAGAGCAAATCCCGCCATTGCGCGTTAGAATTGACCTAATGTGGCAGCGGCTCTCATTCAGAACACAATTGTTTCTCCCGCTCGGTTTGAGCTTCCTTGCCGCGCTGGTCATGGGCGGCGTGCTGCTCCAGACCTTCGCGGCAGGGCAGCTTGCCGACGAGAATGAGCCGGGCCGACGCTCGACCCGGACGGTCGCCGAGGCGCTCAACAACAGCCTGAAGGCCTCGGACGACCCGCGCAAGATACTCGATGCATTTGTCCATTCTTTGGACAGCTCCTCGGATATTCAATTCCGTTCAGTGGAAGCAGGTCCCGCCCCCTCTCCAAAGGATAGCCGGCGTGATCTGCATGGCGTGCCGCATTGGTTCGTGGACCTGATCGCCATCCCGGAGATGGACGCGGCATCTCCCGTCATCATCGACGGCAGGCGCGTCGGCGACATCGTGTTCATGCCGGACCTGTCAGCCGATCTGTTCGAGAAATGGGTCGGCTTCCTGGCGCTGACGAGCCTCATCGCCGTGCTGATGATGCTGACCGGGACCATTGCCTATCTCTTTGCGGGATCGGTGCTGCGTCCCCTGCAAGATCTCGGCGCAGGCCTCACGCGAATCCGGCGCGGCGATTATGCAACGCCTATCCCGGTCGCAGGACCGCAGGAGATCCGGCAGAGCTGCGAGGAAGCCAATGCGCTGGCGATGACGCTCGCGCAATTGAGTCAGGATAATCGCGACCTGCTGCACCGCCTGGTGTCGCTCCAGGACGACGAGCGGCGCGATCTCGCGCGCGAGCTGCACGACGAGCTCGGACCGCTATTGTTCGGCATCCGTGCCAGCACGATCGCGCTGAGCGACGCCTTGCCGGCGGGAAATCTCGGCAATTCGGCGCAGGAGGTGATGCGATCGGTCGAGGCGCTCCAGCAGACCAACCGTCGCATCCTCGACCGGCTGCGGCCGCTCTACATCGAGGAATTGGGGCTCGAGACCAGCGTGCAGACGCTGCTCCAGAACTTTCGCAGACAGGCGCCGCATATCAGCCTGACGGCCGCGATCGATCCTGGTCTGAACGAGATCGACCGACCGCTGGCCCAGACCGTCTATCGCCTGATCCAGGAGGCGCTGACCAACGTGCTGCGCCACGCCGGGGCGAACAATGCCCATGTGCTGGCGACCATGGCCGGCGAGGTGCTCACGATTGAAATCTCCGACGACGGCGGCGGCTTTCCCGCCGACAACGTCTTCGGCCGCGGCCTGACGGGCATGCACGAGCGCGTGCGCGCGCTCAGCGGATCGCTGTCACTGCTGCGCGCCGACCAGCGCACCTATGTACGCTGTCGCCTGCCGGTCGAGACGGCGGGAGACGCGCCCGCGGCCGGCTAGCACGCACCATCGGCATGCGGGGTCTGCTCCGCCGGCTCGCACATGGTGCTGTAGATCTTGCCTTCGGCACTGAAGCGAAACGAGGCGTGGATACGCAGCGAGCCCGCGACGGAATATTCGAGATCGATGCCGTGCGGCACTGGATTGATCTCCTCCAGACCGAAGCCTGCCGACGAGAAGGTGCTGAGCCGCGGTCCCCAATAGGTTTCGAGCTCGTGCCGTCCGCGATAATGCCGCTTACCGTTGCACATGCATTCGACGCGGGCGTCGTCCGCATAGAGATCGAGTAGCGTCGCGAGGTCGCCCTTCCGGCAGGCGTCCACCCAGTCGACGACAATTCCCATCTGGTCGAAATCGCTCACACCAAAATCCTGTCTGCCGCGAAAATTTGCGTGCGGCTTAGGACCACCCTCGTGAATATGTCCTGAATAATAAACCCCGGGCGATACCGGGTTCCTCCGGGAACCTACGGAAATTTTCAGGCTGGACGCCGTCCCCTCGCCCAGACCCCGAATGCGATCAGCACCGCGCCGGCGAGCGCGAACCAGGTGATGGCGTATTGCAGATGATCGTCCTTCAGATGCACGTCGAGCGGGCCGGGACGCGGAATGCCGTTCTCGGGCACCGGCCGCTCCAGGTCGATGTAGAACGGCGCGACCGTGCCCCAGCCGAGCGCCCGGGACATGGCGAGATGATCGCGGGTGAACCACAGCCGTTTGTCACGCTCAGCGTCAGGCATCAGCACGCTGGCTGTTTCGGGGAAACGGACGTAGCCGGTCAACATCGCCGGCTTGTTGGTAATGAGTCGCGCGACCGCCCGATCCTGCAGGGCGCGGTCCTGTTGGGTGTTCGGCACGAAGCCCGCGTTGACCGCGACCATATCGCCGCCAGGCAGCCGTGCGGGAAGGAAAGCCCAGGTGCCGGGGCCGGAAATGTCGGAGCGGATGGCGGAGCCGGAACTGTAGACCATCGCATCCAGACGGGACTCGTAGGTCGCCGTAAATGTGACCCGACGGAATTCGTCCCGCTCCGGCGTCAGCGTGCTCCATTGCGACGGCGGCGGCAACGCAACAGGTGCCGCCGCGAGACGCTCGGTCAATGCGGCGATCAACTGATGTTTCGCGACGCGGCGCTGCAATTGCCAGACGCCGAGCGCGACCAAGACGGCGGCCAGGAAAAGCGTGAACAGCGCGAAGCCGGCCACGCGGGGCTTGCGCGCGGTCTCGTTCATTTCGCGCGGTCGACCAGCCGGCCCGGCGCCGCCTTGTGGTGGAATTGCAGCGCGATCAGCAGCGACTTCATCGCGCGCAGCGGCAAGAGCGTGGTCGCGAGGATCAGCGGCAGCCACAGCGCGGCATGCAGCCAGTACGGCGGCTGGTATTTGACCTCGACGATCAGCGCGCACGCAACGACGATCCCGCCGGCCAGCATGATGATGAAGATCGCAGGACCGTCGCCGGTGTCGATGAAGGCATAGTCGAGGCCGCAGCGGTCGCAGCTGGGCGCGAGTGTCAGGAAGCCCGCATAGAGCTTGCCCTGGCCGCAGCGCGGGCACTTGCAGGCAAGCCCGCGCATCGCGCTTTGCAGGACGGTCGTCTCGGGCTCGGATGGGCCGGCGGTATCGTTCATGATGACGAACTCTAGAGCATTATCGGTTCTGATTGAATCAGAACCGAAGCTCCAGATTCTTGTTTTGACGCGTTTTCTTCACGCGAACCGGTATCCACTTCGCTCGAAAACGCTCGATCACAGTTTCCGCCGAAGCTTCCGGCGGCCCAAAAGCGAAAGGGCGGCCCTGCGGCCGCCCTTTCTGATCGGTCCAATGCGGCTCAGTGCGCGCCGTGGGCCATGGTCTCGGCGCCGTGTCCCCACACATAGATGCAGAGGAACAGGAACAGCCAGACCACGTCGACGAAGTGCCAGTACCAGGCGGCGAACTCGAAGCCGAGGTGCTGTGTCGGGGTGAAGTGGCCGGCATAGGCGCGGAACAGGCAGACCAGCAGGAAGATGGTGCCGACCAGCACATGGAAACCGTGGAAGCCGGTCGCCATGAAGAAGGTCGCGCCATAGACGTTGCCGCCGAACGAGAACGCCGCGTGGCTATACTCATAGGCCTGCACGCAGGTGAAGAGCGCGCCCAGGATGACCGTGAGGATCAGCCCGTACTTCAGACCCTTGCGGTCGCCTTCCAGCAGCGCGTGGTGCGCCCAGGTCACCGTGGTGCCGGAGGTGAGCAGTATCAGCGTGTTCAGGAGCGGCAGATGCCAGGGATCGAAGGTCTCGATGCCATGCGGCGGCCAGGTGCCGGGCACGGCGCAGGCGCCAGCCGCGGTGCCGAGACCGCAGCCAAACACGGCGTCGCGCGTGGCGTGGACGGCGTCGGCCGGGAACAGCGCCGCGTTGAAATAGGCCCAGAACCAGGCGACGAAGAACATCACCTCGGAGGCGATGAACAGGATCATGCCGTAGCGGTGATGCAGCTGCACGACGCGGGTGTGATCGCCCTTGTACTGAGCTTCCTTGATCACATCGGCCCACCAGCTCGCCATGGTGTAGATCACGCCGATGGTGCCGGCACCGAAGATGATCGGCGCGGCCGAGAACATGTGGTGCATCCAGGTGATCGCACCGACCGCCATGACAAAGGCCGAGATAGAGCCGACGACGGGCCACGGGGAGGGATCCACCAGGTGGTAGTCGTGATGCTTGGTGTGCGCCGTTGCCATTTGCGGTCTCTCTCCTCAATCCCGTGCCTGTCCGGCACTTATCCCCTTGTGTCCAACCCCCGCGGCACGAGCCCGGCGGTCAGAGATTTCCCTTGCGTTTGTCGTCTTCGCCCGACGCCAGCGGCTTCACCACGGGATCGCGCACCGGATAGAACGTGTAGGACAACGTGATCGTGTTCAGTCCGTCGTTCTCGTGATCGTCGGCGATCGACGGATCGACGTAGAACACGACCGGCATCTCGCGCTTCTCGCCCGGCGCCATGGTCTGTTCGGTGAAGCAGAAGCAGTTGATCTTCTGGAAGTAGGAGCCGACCGTCAGGGGCGCGACGTTGTAGGCCGCCTGGCCCGCGGTGGTGCGCGCAGCCTGGTTGGTCACGGTGTAAAAGACGGTCACGACCTGGCCGATATTGACCTCGATCTCGCTCTGCTCCGGCTCGAACTTCCAGGGCAGGCCGGGCGCGACGTTGGAATCGAAGCGCACCGCGATCTTGCGGGCGATCGGGCCGGTGGCGGGCGCCGACGTCGCAACCTGCGTCGTGCCGTTGAAGCCGGTGGCGCGGCAGAACCAGTTGTAGAACGGCACCGCCGCGTAGGAGGCACCGACCATCAGCGCCACCACGCCGCCGCAGATCGAGGCGACCAGCACGTCGCGGCCAAGACCCTTGGAAGGCCCCCGCCCCTGTCTGGCTGTCCGGCTCTGATCCCGCGATATGGTGGGCTCTCGATCCATGTTTCCTACATCGGCCGGACGAGGACTGCCGGTCCCTTGACGATGGTGACGGCGAAGAACAGCACCACGAGCACGCCGAGCGCGAGCGCGATCGCGATCGAGCGCTGGCGGCGGCTCTTCTTCTGCGCCTCCGTGAGGACGATTCCATTCATCTCAGGTTTGTCGGCCATTCCAGCGATCATGCGCCCCCTACCATCGGAGCAAGTGCCCGGAACACAACCTCGGCCAGCAGGGTCGCAAACAGCGCGAACAGATAAAGGATGGAGAAGGCGAACAGCTTGCGGGTCGCGCGCAGCGATTGGCTGCGCTCACGGCGCATATAGACGTTGATCGCGAGCACAAGCATGCCGGCGCCGAGGATCAGTGAGACGATGCCGTAGATGGCGTCGAAATAGCCGAGCGCCCACGGGGCGGCGGCGACCGCGATCAGCACGATGGTGTAGAGCAGGATCTGAAGCCGCGTCGCGTCGGGACCGGCGACGTTGGGCAGCATCGGAATGCCGGCACGCGCATAGTCGTCGGAGCGGAACAGCGCCAGCGCCCAGAAGTGCGGCGGGGTCCAGAAGAAGATGATGGCGAACAGCAGCAGCGGCTCGACGTCGACGGTGCCCGTCACCGCGGCCCACGCCACGACCGGCGGCAGCGCGCCGGCGGCGCCGCCGATCACGATGTTCTGTGCGGTCCGGCGCTTCAGGATCATCGTGTAGATCACGACGTAGAAGAAGATGGTGAAGGCGAGGAGCGCGCCCGCGATCCAGTTGACGAGGATGCCGAGCGTCATCACCGAGAAGAAGGCGAGCGTCATGCCGAACGCCATCGCCTCGGGACGGGTGATGCGGCCGCGCGGAATCGGCCGGTTTGCCGTGCGCGACATCTTGGCGTCGATATCGCCTTCGAGCGCCATGTTGAGCGCTCCGGAAGCACCGGCACCGACCGCGATGCAGAGCAGCGAGGTGATGGCCAGCACCGGGTGGAAATGCCCGGGCGCCATCGCCAGTCCGACCAGCGCGGTGAAGATCACCAGCGACATCACCCGCGGCTTGAGCAGCGCAATGTAGTCGCCCACCTCCGCTTCGGAGATGCGGGGATCGATGTCGATGGCGTTGTGGTCGAGGACGGACACTAGTTTTGACTCGCTTCGCTAAAGAGCCGCGGCGCCCGTCACGGGCGCCGCGAGCGTTGGCTTACTGCACGCGGGGCAGCACTTCGAACTGATGGAAGGGCGGCGGCGAAGGCAGCGTCCATTCCAGCGTGGTCGCGCCGGCACCCCACGGATTGGCGCCGGCCGGCACCTTCTTCGCGAAGGCGTCGAACACGCAGTAGAGGAAGATCAGCACGCCGAAGCCGGAGATGTAGGAGCCGACCGAGGAGACCAGGTTCCAGCCGGCGAACGCGTCGGGATAGTCGACGTAGCGGCGCGGCATGCCCGACAGGCCGAGGAAGTGCTGCGGGAAGAATACAAGGTTCACACCGATGAAGGTGACCCAGAAGTGCGCCTTCGCCAGCGTCTCATTGTACATGTAGCCCGACATCTTCGGGAACCAGTAGTACCAGCCGGCAAAGATCCCGAAGACCGCACCGAGCGACAGCACGTAGTGGAAGTGCGCGACGACGTAGTAGGTCTCCTGGAGCACGCGGTCGACGCCGGCATTCGCCAGCACGACGCCGGTGACACCGCCGACAGTGAACAGGAAGATGAAGCCGACCGCCCAGATCATCGGGGCACGAAACTCGATCGAGCCGCCCCACATCGTGGCGATCCACGAGAAGATCTTCACGCCGGTCGGAACCGCGATGACCATGGTCGCGGCGACGAAATAGGCCTGCGTCGCCGAGGACATGCCGACCGTGTACATGTGGTGCGCCCACACCACGAAGCCGATGCCGCCGATCGCCACCATGGCGTAGGCCATGCCGAGATAGCCGAACACGGGCTTGCGCGAGAAGGTCGAGACGATCTGGCTGACCATGCCGAAGGCGGGCAGGATCAGGATGTACACCTCGGGGTGACCGAAGAACCAGAACAGATGCTGGAACAGCACGGGGTCGCCGCCGCCGTCGGGCGCGAAGAACGTCGTGCCGAAATTACGGTCGGTGAGCAGCATGGTGATCGCACCGGCGAGCACCGGCAGCGACAACAGCAGCAGGAACACCGTCACCAGGATCGACCACACGAACAGCGGCATCTTGTGCAGGGTCATGCCCGGCGCGCGCATGTTGAAGATCGTGGTGATGAAGTTGATGGCGCCGAGGATCGACGAGGCGCCCGCCAGATGCAGCGACAGGATCGCGAAGTCGACGGCCGGACCCGGATGGCCCGAGCTCGACAGCGGCACATACATGGTCCAGCCGGCGCCGACGCCGTTGGCACCCGGCTCGCCCTCGACGAAGGTCGACATCAGCAGCAGCGCGAAGGAGGCCGGCAGCAGCCAGAACGAGATGTTGTTCATGCGCGGGAACGCCATGTCGGGCGCGCCGATCATCAGCGGCACGAACCAGTTGCCGAAGCCGCCGATCATCGCGGGCATGACCATGAAGAAGATCATGATCAGGCCGTGAGAGGTCACGAACACATTATAGGTGTGCGTCTCGTGGAAGATCTGCACGCCCGGATACATCAGCTCGGCACGGATCGCGATCGACATCGCGGCACCGATCACGCCGGCGATGACCGCGAAGATCAGGTACATCGTACCGATGTCCTTGTGGTTGGTCGAATAGACGTAGCGCCGCCATCCGGTCGGATGGGCGTGCTCGTCATGTCCGTGGTCTTGCGCGTGATCGCCGTGTGTCGCTGCGCTCGTTGCCATTTTCAAATCCTGCCTTGCGTCCCGTTCGGACCTTGTGCGGTCCCACCCTTTATGTCGCTTTCAGTCCCCTCGAGCCGTCGCCCGGCGCTTACTGCGTCGGGCCGGCCGCGGAGGCGAAAGTGCTGGTGCCGCCGCTCGCATATTTCTTCTTCGCCGTTTCGACCCAGGAGGCGAAGTCCTTGTCCTCCACGACGCGAATCGCGATCGGCATGAAGGCGTGGTCCTTGCCGCAGAGCTCCGAGCACTGGCCGTAGAACATGCCGGTCTTGGTGGCCTTGAACCAGGTCTCGTTCAGCCGCCCCGGAATGGCGTCGATCTTGACGCCGAAAGCCGGCAGCGCAAAGGCGTGGATGACGTCCGCGCCGGTGACCTGGACACGAACCACCTTGTTGACCGGCACCACCATCTCGTTGTCGACGCCGAGCAGACGGGGCTGCTTGTCCTGGGCCATCAGCGAGTCGAACTCGAACTTGCCGTTATCAGGGTAGGCATAGGACCAGTACCACTGCTTGCCGGTGGCCTTGATGGTCAAATCCGCCTTCGGCACGTCGAGCTCGAGGAACAGCAGGCGGAACGACGGCACCGAGATACCAACCAGGATCAGCACCGGAACGAGCGTCCAGGCCACCTCGATCAGCGTGTTGTGCGTGGTCCGCGACGGCACCGGATTGGCCTTCGCGTTGAACTTCATGACCACGATCACCAGCAGCGCCAGAACGAACAGCGTGATCAGCGTGATCAGCACGAACAGGAAATTGTGGAACCAGACGATGTTGTCCATCACCGGGGAGGCGGATTGCTGAAGCGTCCACTCCCACGGCGCCGGTTGCCCGAGCTCAGCGGCGAATGTCGCACCGCCCGTCGCCAGCGTCAGACCCGCCACGGCCAATCCCAGCAAGTGCCGGCCCACATGGCCCATCGACATCCTCATGCCGTTCGCGCTCCCCTAACGAAATCACCCCAAGTGCATCCCCCTATTTCCGGGAAACGCTTATTCGATCCGCCCGTCTGACAAACCGCCGCGCAAGAATACCTCTAAGAGGAATTGGGGCCAGATCGCTAGAACGCCGAAATCAAGCCTCTCAAACCATAATTCTTGATCTATCGCAATGCAGTCTTGAGCCCCGTCTGTCAGCCATCACCCGCAAGATATTTCCTAGTAACATCAGAGAAAAATACCGTTTCCCGGGATGCCGCGGCTTGACAGCGGAATTGCCCGCGGTAGGCACTGGCAGACAGCCGCGCAGGAACCTGATTCGTGCGGGCGATGGCGGTGTGGGCGGCGCGGAATTTGCTTGCGAATCGCCTTCAAGACGCCGTCATTCCCGTATCAGTCCGCCAGGCGTGAGCGACCCAGGCGAGCAGAGGGACCGACCCGATGGGGTTTTCGAGAAGCATGGCAAGGCAGGCGAGCGGCCTCACGATGCTGGCCGCCCTCTTGGCTGCGGTCGTCGTCATGGCGCTGCCGGGCCTCGCCCATGCGCAGGGCGCGGTGCGCTCCGTCCATGGCGACTGGCAGATCCGCTGCGACACCCCGCCCGGCGCCCAGACCGAGCAATGCGCCCTGATCCAGAGCGTGGTGGCCGAAGACCGCTCCAATGCCGGCCTCACCGTGATCGTGCTCAAGACCGCCGACCAGAAGAGCCGGCTGATGCGGGTGGTCGCCCCGCTCGGCGTACTGCTGCCCTCCGGCCTCGGGCTGAAGCTCGACAACCAGGACGTCGGCCGCGCCGGCTTCGTCCGCTGCCTGCCCAATGGCTGCGTCGCCGAGGTCGTGATGGACGACAAGCTGCTCGGCCAGCTGCGCACCGCCAAGACCGCGACCTTCATCATCTTCGAGACCCCGGAAGAAGGCATCGGCTTCCCGCTCAGCCTGAACGGGCTCGGCGAGGGCTATGACAAGCTGCCGTAGGCTGGCAGGCGCGTCCGCGCGCGGCGAATCCTATCGTTTCGTAATGTGGCACCTGGCACCCTCGCGGAACCGCCGGGAAACCATTATCTTGCCCTACATCTTCCGATAATGGACGGACGCATGACCAATCCAGCCACAACCTCCCTGCTCGACCGCGCCAATCTCGACCGCGATCAGGTTCGCAACGAGGTCGCACGCGGCCTTGCCGGTGCCGACGACGGCGAATTGTTCCTGGAATACAGCCAGACCGAAGCGCTGATGTTCGACAATGGGCGGCTGAAGCAGGCGACCTATGACACCTCGCAGGGCTTTGGCCTGCGCGCCGTCAAGGACGACGCGGTCGGCTATGCCCATTCCTCCGACGTGTCGCTGCCGGCGCTGATTCGCGCCGCCGACGCGGTCGCCGCCGTGCGCGGCGGCTATTCCGGCAGCTTCGCGGCGCCGCCGGCGCATACCAACGTGCGGCTTTATAGCGACGACAATCCGCTGGATGCGCCGGGCTTCGAGACCAAGGTGAAGCTGCTCGCCGAGATCGACGCTTACTTACGCGACAAGGATCCGCGGGTGCGGCAGGTCAGCGTCAGCCTGGGCGCGACCTGGCAGGTCGTCGAGATCCTGCGGCCCGACGGCGAGAGCTATCGCGACATTCGCCCGCTGGTGCGCGTCAACGTCTCCGTCGTCGCCGGTCAGGGCGACCGCCAGGAGAGCGGCAGCAAGGGTTATGGCGGCCGCGCCGGCTACGCCGAATTCATCGAAAGCAAGAACTGGCGCGACGCCGCCGACGGCGCGCTGCGCGAAGCCCTGGTCAATCTGGAATCGATCCCCGCCCCCGCCGGCGAAATGGACGTCGTGCTTGGGGCCGGCTGGCCCGGCGTAATGCTGCATGAAGCGGTCGGTCACGGCCTCGAAGGCGATTTCAACCGCAAGAAGACGTCGGCCTTTGCCGGCCTGATGGGCCAGCAGGTCGCGGCCAAGGGCGTCACCGTAGTCGACGACGGCACTATTGCCTCGCGCCGCGGCTCGCTGTCGATCGACGACGAGGGCACGCCGACCAACCGCACCGTGCTGATCGAGGACGGCATTCTGGTCGGCTACATGCAGGACCGCCAGAACGCGCGCCTGATGAACATGAAGCCGACCGGCAACGGCCGCCGCCAGGGCTACGCCCATGTGCCGATGCCGCGCATGACCAACACCTACATGCTCGCGGGCGACCGCGATCCGGCCGAGATCCTCGCGTCCGTGAAGAACGGCGTCTTCGCCGCGAATTTCGGCGGCGGCCAGGTCGACATCACCTCGGGCAAATACGTGTTTCAGTGCACCGAGGCCTACAAGATCGAGAACGGCAAGATTGGCGCGCCGCTGAAGGGCGCCATGCTGATCGGCAACGGGCCGACCGATTTGCATCGCATCCGCATGATCGGCAACGATCTCGCGCTGGATACCGGCATCGGCACCTGCGGCAAGAATGGTCAGGGCGTGCCCGTCGGCGTCGGCCAGCCGTCGCTTCTGATGGAACGTATTACAGTAGGTGGAACGGGCGCATGAGCGTTGAGAAGGTAACTGTCCCCGCCAAGCGGAAGAGCAGCGGCTGGGCTGGTCAGCTGATGCAGCTCGCCGGCATCGTCGCCGCCGTGTTCATCGCCAAGGGCGCGCTCGCCGAGCCGTTCTACGTGCCGTCGGGTTCGATGGAGCCGACGCTCCTGATCGGCGACGCCCTGCTCGCCTCGAAATTCCCCTATGGGTACGGCACCTCGTCGCTGCCGATCCAGATCAACCTGCCCGAAAGCGGCCGCGTCTTCGCGGAGACGCCGAAGCAGGGCGACGTCGTCGTGTTCCGCTGGCCCGGCGATCGCTCGCAGGCCTGGGTCAAGCGCGTCGTAGGTCTGCCCGGCGACCGCATCCAGATGCGGCAGGGCCAGCTCTTCATCAACGACCGTCCCGCCGAGCTGAAGCCGGATGGTGTTGGCGCCGCCGAGGACGACAATGGCGGCAGCGAGCCCGCCTACCGCTATGTCGAGACGCTGCCGAACGGCGTGTCGCATCTGATCTTCAAGATGCGCGACAACGGCCCGCTCGACAACACGCCTGAAGTGACGGTGCCGCCCGGCCACCTCTTCGTGCTCGGCGATAACCGCGACAATTCCGCCGACAGCCGCGTGCCCCTGCGCTCCGGCGGCGTTGGCCTGCTGCCGATCGACAATCTGGTCGGACGCGCGGATGCCGTGCTCGGCTCCTGGGATCTCGGCATGCGCGGCCAGCCGGTGTGGACCTGGCTCTCCGGCTTCCGGCTCGCGCGGTTCTTCACCGCCGTGCACTGAGCTGGTCCCAAGGTCTTGATCAAATGACCTTCGACGACGTCAGAAAATTTGCGCTGACGTGGCCGGAGGTCGAGGACGGCACATCCTACGGCACGCCCGCGCTGAAAGTGCGCAAGAAGATGCTGGCGCGGCTGAAGGAGGACGGCGACAGCCTTGTCATGCCCGACGTTCCGATCGACGAGCGCGCCATGCTGGTCGAGAGCCAGCCAAAAATCTTCTACTTCACCGATCACTATTCCGACTATCCGATCGTGCTGATCCGCCTGTCGAAGGCCAAGCGCGCGATCGTCGAGCCGTTCCTGCGGCGGCGCTGGCGCGGCCTCGCCTCGAAGACGGCGCGAGCGGCGTACGATGCCAGTGCGTGAATAGTGGCCGCGGATGAGCTGCGTAGGGTGGGCAAAGCGAAGCGTGCCCACCATTCGCAAACGGAGCCGCGGAAAAAATGGTGGGCACGGCGCTACGCGCCCTTGCCGCACCCTACGAACTCCGTTGGATCACGCCGCCTTCGCCTGCACGTTGTCGCAGAACTCCGCGAGCCGATCCGCCAGCCGCAGCGTTGCGGGGCTGGCACCGGGCGAGGCCATCAGCGCCACTTCGGTCCGGTTGATCGGCTCAAATCCGTCCTTCGCCGTCAGCACGCGGTGGTCGGACTGGATCGACATCTCCGACAGGATGCTTAAGCCCATGCCGGCTGCGACCGCAGCCTGGATGCCCGCGAGACTCGATGACGAGTAAGACATGTGCCAGGCGCGGCCCGCGCTTTCCAGCGCGTGGATGGCGCCGGCGCGATAGAGGCAGCCAGTCGGAAAGCCGATCAGCGGCACCGACGACGCATTGACGTCGACCGGATGGCTCTTGCTGGTGACCCAGTGCACCCGCTCCGGCCACACCGCGATGGCGCCTTTCGCGCCGGCCTCGCGCTTGAACAGCGCCAGGTCGAGCTCGCCGCGTTCGAGGTCGCGGGACAGGTTCTTGCTCTGGTCGGCGCGCACATCCATTCGCAGACCCGGATGTGAGCGCGAGAAGGCGCCGAGCAGTTTTGCCAGCCGGTACGCCGCAAAATCCTCGGGGATGCCGAGCCGGATCGCGCCCTCGCTGTCGGGTTCGCGCAGAACGTCGCGCGCCTCCTCGGCGAGCGTGAGCAGCCGCCGCGCATAGGACAGCAACCGCTCGCCGGCCTCGGTGGGGCGCACGTCCTTGCCGTCACGGTGCAAGAGCACCTGGCCGACGTCCTCCTCCAGCCGCTTGATCTGCTGGCTGACGGTCGATTGCGTGCGGTGGACGCGCTCGCCGGCGCGAGTGAAGCCGCCGGCCTCGACCACCGAGACGAAGCTGCGCAGGAGCTCCAGGTCGAGCATGGCCGCCTCCATTCGAAAATCCACTGATCGGAAGTTAATCATTTAATTTCCAAATGACAAGCCGTCTCCCTAGATCGAGGGCTCAGGAGAATGCCCTCATGTCGCTCGCCACCTCGCTTCCTGCAGCCCCCAGCCGGTTCAACACGCTGCCGCTCGTCATCGGACTGTTTTGCCTGCTCTGGAGCTACGCCTTCGTCGCCGGCAAGATCGGCGTCACCCATTGCCCGCCGCTGATCCTCCTCGCCGCGCGCTTCTCGCTCGCCGGCATTTTGATCCTCGGTGCGACGCTGATCCGCGGCGATGGCTGGTCATTGTCCTGGCGCGATGCCGCGATCTTTGCCGTGCTCGGCATCGCCAACAACGCGCTCTATCTCGGGCTCGGCTACACCGGCCTGCAATCGGTCTCTGCTGGCCTCGGCGGCCTGATCGTGTCGGCCAATCCGGTATTCACGGCGGCGCTCGCCGCGTTGCTGCTTGGTGAAGGCATGACCTGGCGCAAGGCGGGCGGTCTCCTGCTCGGCATCGTCGGCGTGACCCTGATCGTCTGGCATCGCCTGTCGGTCGGCACCGACTCCCTGCACGGCATCGTCTTCACCCTGGCCTCGCTCGCCTCCATCGTCGCCGGCACGATCCTGTTCAAGCTGCTCGCGCCGAAGGGAAGCCTGTGGATCGGCAACGGCGTGCAGAACCTCGCCGCCGGCATCGTGCTGACGCCGGTCGCGTTCACCTTCGCCGACGTCCACGCAATCGATTTCACCCCGGGCCTGGTCGGCGCCTTCGCGTTCCTCGTGCTCGGCGGCTCGATCCTCGCCTACTGGCTCTGGTTTCATCTCCTGAAAGTGTGTGGCGCAACGGCTGCGAGCGCCTATCATTTCCTGATGCCGCCGCTCGGCATGCTGTTCGCCTACATCGCGCTCGGTGAGCATGTCGAGGCCCGCGACCTGCTCGGCATCATCCCGGTCGCGCTCGGAATTTACCTGGTGACGCGCCCCGCAAAGCCCGTCGCGTAAGAGGAGTTTTCTGATGCCCATTTCCATCACCCTGATCGGCGGCCCTACCGCGCTGATCGAGATCGACGGCTTCCGCCTGCTCACCGATCCGACCTTCGATGCGCCCGGCGCCTACCAGCTGCCGCATGTGACGCTGGAGAAGACGATCGGTCCCGCCGTGAGGCCCGACGCGATCGGCCCGGTCGATGCCGTCCTGCTCAGCCACGACCAGCACTCGGACAATCTCGACAATTCCGGCCGCGCGTTTCTCAAACACGCAAAGCGCGTGCTGACGACCGAGGCCGGCGCCAAACGCCTGGGCGGCCATGTCGAGGGCCTCGCGCCCTGGGCGACCTCGCATCTGAAGGACCGTGACGGCAACACGCTGACGATCACCGCGACGCCGGCGCGCCACGGCCCCGCCGGCATCGAGCCGCTGTCGGGCGACGTCATCGGCTTCGTGGTGTCCTCGAGCCGGACGGACACGAGCGACGTCTACATCAGCGGCGACACCACCTGGTTCGACGGCGTCGCCGAGGTCGCGCGCCGCTTCAAATGCGGCGTGGTGCTGCCATTCGCGGGCGCGGCGCAAACCCGCGGGCCGTTCCACCTCACCATGGACACCAACGACACCATCGAGACGGCGCGCGCATTTCCGGATGCGATGATCGTCCCGCTGCATACCGAGGGCTGGGCGCATTTCCGCCAGAACAGCGAGGATCTGCGCAAGACCTTTGATGTGCTCGGCTTCGGCACCCGGTTGCGATTGCTGGTGCCGGGCGTGCCGACGGTGGTTGAGGCGCCGTGAGCCTCAGCTGTCGCGCGCTTCTCTTCGTCATGGCCGGGCTTGACCCGGCCATCCACGTCTTTGTCGCCGCACTTGAGAACGTGGATGCCCGGGACAAGCCCGGGCATGACGGCGAGTGAGTGGCTTGTGTGACGAGCTTCAATCCTTCCGAAACACGATCGACGCCATCCAGCCCGTCATCAGCGCCATCGCGGCCGTCGCGAGACCGTAGATCAGCCCGTGCTGCCGCGCACTGGTGGCGACGAACTGCTCGAAACCGACTTTGACGATCTCGAACGCGGTCTCGGTCTTGGTGACCAACGCGCCATTGGCGAACAATTTGATTTCCACCTCATAGGTGCCGATCGGCACCTCCTCCGGCAGGGGAATGCCGGTACGGAACAGCGTCGGTGTCAGGAACGTCACCGCGCTCGGGTCCTCGCGATAGAGACCTTTCTGGGTTCGCAGGCGGATGAAGGCCGAGCGGAACGCATCGTTCGGCACCACGTCGGCATAGTCGCCGCTGACCCGTTGGGTCAGCAGCACGTTGTTGAGCCCGATCTGCTGCCGCCGCGCGATCTCGGGCGAGGTGATGATATCGAAGGGGCGGTTGGCGAACAGTGCGAGATAGCTCGGCACCGCCAGGAACTGCCGGTAATCGGTGTTGATCCAGATCCCGAAGGTGCGCTCCTTGCGCCGCGTCACCATGTCGGCGCGCGGGCCCATCACGGTGACGACGAGATCGTAGCTCTTGCGGTCCGCAGGCGTGGTGGCGTCCTTCTCGACCGAGCCGAACAGCACCAGTTCCTCGCCGGAATAGTTCGGCGTCACCGTGACACGATGGTTGGAGACCGACACGATCAGTCGCTCGGCACGCGCGACCGAGCCGAGCAGCAGGACGAGAAGGACCGCGAGAGCTGCGCGCATCATCCGCTCACTCCCAATTCACGGATGGTGAAGAGATCCTCGGGCCGGATCACCAGCTCGATGGCGAAGCGGACGCCGACCGACAGGATCAGCAGGCCCAGCAACAGCCGCAGCTGCTCACCGCGGATCTTCTGACCGGCGCGGGCGCCGAACTGCGCGCCGGTGACGCCGCCGACCATCAAGATCAGCGCCAGCACCGCGTCGACGAGGTGATTGGTCACCGCATGCAGCAAGGTCGCGAACAGCATCGTGACCAGCGTCAGGACCATCGAGGTCCCGATCACGGTCGAGGTCGGCACCCGCAGCAGATAGATCATGATCGGCACCAGGATGAAGCCGCCACCGATGCCCATGATGGCGCCGATGAAGCCGATCACGATGCCGACGATCACGACGGGGATGACCGAGAGATAGATCTTCGAGCGCTTGAACCGCATTTTCAGCGGCAGGCCGTGGATCCAGTTGTGCGTGCGCCGTGGCGGCACCGCGCCGCGACGGGTCCGCATCAGGGCGCGCAGGCCCTCGGAGAACATCAGGCTGCCGACGGTGGTGAGCAGCACCACATAGGACAACGCGATCATCAGATCGAGCTGGCCGAGCGCGCGAAGCTGCGTGAAGGTCCAGACCCCGAGCGCCGTGCCGGTGACGCCGCCGCATAACAACACACTCGCCAGTGCCGGGTCGATCGCACGCCGCCGCCAGTAGGACAGCGCGCCGGAAAAGGAGGAGGCCGCGATGTGGCTCGCAACGGAGGCGACCGCGACTGCCGGCGTGATCCCGATGAAGATCAGGAGCGGCGTCATCAGGAAGCCGCCGCCGATCCCGAACATGCCGGAGACGAAGCCGACCGCCGCGCCCATCGCCAGCACCAGGAAGATGTTGACCGGCAGATCGGCGATCGGGAGATAGAGCTGCATCGAAGGACCACACTCCGGCGAAATGGATCGATTGCGCGGGAATGCTCGCCGGACGGTCGGAACGATTGCCGCGCCCCTCAATAGCGGAATTCGTTGTCGGGCGGGACCATGAATTTAGGGCGTGGTGAACGCGGCACGCGAGCTGTCTCCCCTCACCCTGAGGAGCCTGCGCAGCAGGCGTCTCGAAGGGCGAGGCCCGGATCGGTGGTGGGGGCCTGCATGGTTCTCGCGGCGATGCGAAGCATCGTCCGCTACGCGCGCCAAGGCGCGCTCCTCACCATGAGGAGTGAGCGTGCGCTCTAGTGCGCCGCCGAGGCCGCGCGCTTGGTCGCGACCTGCTTCGGCGCGGGCTTCGCGTTCGCCTGCGGCGCGCTGTCCCAGCCGCCGTTCGGGGCGGGAACGTTGACGGCGTCGTCGGGCTGCGGCTCGGCGCTGAACGTCTGGATCGCGAGCTTGGCGGCGGCGAGCGACTGCGGATCGAGCCGCTTGGCGACGTCGTCGCGCTTGCCGGCTGCGTCCGCATCGCCCTGCCCGGCCGCAAGAGTGAACCATTTGTAGGATTCGGCGAGGTTCTGCTCCACACCGATGCCGCGGGCATAGAGGATGCCGAGGTTGAACTGACTGTCGGCGACGCCGCGATCGGCGGCCTTGCGGAACCACTGCGCCGCGCTCTTGTAATTGGCGCCGCGTCCGCCGCCGTCGGCGTCGAGCACGGCGAGATTGTGCATCGCCTTGGCGTTGCCGCGCTCGGCGGCCTGCGTGTAGTAGCGGCGGGCGATGTCGGCGTCCTTCTTCACCCCGAGGCCCTTCTCGTAGAGCGTGCCGAGACGGAAGGTCGCGGGCACCACGCCGGCCTGCGCCGCGCGGTCGTACCATTTGGCGGCTTCATCGTAATTCGCAGCAACGCCCTTGCCCTCGGCAAAGCGCACGCCGATCTCGTAGGCTGCGGTCGCATCGCCCTTCATCGCGGCGGTGCGCAGCACCGGACCGCCGATGCCGTCAGGGAGCTTCTCGCTCGGCGGCACCTGGATCATGCCGAGCTTCGCGCGGCTCGCGCCCGACAGCGCGCCGGTGACGTCGTTGCTAGCCGCAGGCGGTGGTGGCGTCGCGGGGACCGGCGGGATTTCGACCGAAGCCGAGCTGCCCGCCCCTGCCACGGGAGCCGGTGCGGGATTATTCAGCGACTGCTTCCCGATCGGCGTCGGCGAGGTCATCGACGGTGTGACCTGCTCAGGCGTGGCGGGCTTGGTCTCGACCGGCGGCGGAGCCTGCGGCGCGGGCGCGGGCGACGAATTCTCCATCGCCTGCGGTGACGGCGGCGGGCTGCCGCCATCGAGCAGGTTCATCGCCATCTTGAAGGTGCCGAGCACGATCACGACCACGCTGGCGCCGACCAGCAGCGAGCGGATCTTCGAGGTGATGGTCGAGCCGCCTTCCTGGCCCTTGTCCTTGGTGCGGCCTGCGATGGCCGCCTTGGCAGCTGCCTTTGCACTTGCCTTGGCACCGCGAGCCGGCTTCTCCGGCTGCGCGGCGGCGGCCTGCGCGGCACGGCGCGCGGCCGCAATGAAGCTCGACGACGACACCGGCTCTTTCGGCGCGGCGGGGATTTCGCTGATCGCGCTTTCGGACGCGGCAATGCGCTCCGACGGCGTGGCGACGCGGCCGCCCGGCCGTGTGCCCGGCTCGAGCGGATGGTCCGGGGGCAATTCCGGTGCGAGCGCGGCGCGCGCGGGCGCCGTGTGCGGCTCGAGGATCTCGCTGATCGCACGCGGCGGAACGGGCGGTGCCGTCGTTGGCACCGGCGGCGGCGCGGCCGGCGCGGCGGCATGGAATTCGCGCGGCGCGGCGACGAAGGCGCCCTGTGGCGGCTGTTGCGCGGCGGCCGGGTTCGCCAGCTCCGGCTTCGGATCGTATTTCGGCTGCTGCTGCGGCTGCTGCCACGGCTCGCGCGCCACAGGCGCGGGCTCGATGGGCGCGGCCATCGGCATCGACATGGACGTCGAACTGGGCATCGGCTGCGGTGCGGGTGCCGGCGGCGCCGTGCGCACCGCGCGCAGATCACCCTCGATCATCGAGAGGCGATCGACGACATGGCCGAGCGCGCTGTGCACGGCCTCGAGCGAATCCTGGGTGCTGCGGTTGGTCTCGGCCTGGCTGAAGCGGATGTCGGAGAGCTCGCGCTTGACCAGATCGACCATGCCGGAATCGGCAGACGGTGCCGAATTGCGGCTCTCGGCGAGGGCGGAATAGGTCGCCTGCTGCCGCTCCAGATGCCGCAGGATGTCGTGCAGCCCGTCCTCGACGCGGCTTAGATTGCCGTTGCGCGGATCGGAGGCGGCTTCGATCCGCTCCAGCAGATACGAGACCCGCTGTTCGAGATGCGCAAAGGTCGACGCGGAATCGTTGCCGACCTGCATGCGGTCGAAACGGTCCGACAGCGCGCGGATCGCGGCTTCGAGATGCTCGCTGCTCTCGGTGGGCTGCGGCCGCTCGCGCGTTTCCAGCGCGGCGGTGAGCGCCGCGATGCGCTGCTCCAGCACGGCAAAGCTGTCGCTGGGGCCGGACGAGCGGGTGACCTGGTCGACCTTGGACGACAGCAGCTGCACGTCTTCGGAAAGACGCGCCAGGGCTTCGTTGGAGGCGACGTTGGAGACGATGCCGCGCAGCGCCGAGATCGCGCCTTCGAGCTGGCGCACCGTCGACGGGTCGTCATTGGCGCGCAGGATCAGATCGAGCTTGGCGCCGAGATTGCGGATCGCCTCGTCATAGCCGGTGAGCTGCTCGGCCGGCGTCAGCGTGCGCAGCACCTGCTTGATCTCGGACAGCGCGTGCTCGATGCCGGACAGGACCTGGCCGTCCGTCCCGGACGAGCGGGTCTCGTCGATGCGACGGTGCAGCGAGCGGATCTCGTTCTCGATCGATTCGATCGCGCGGCGCGGCATCGCCTCGGTGATGGCGTGGCGGATCTCGGCAAGCTCGCTGCGGAAAGCGTTGATTGCCTGCTCGGTGTTGTCAGGGCGCTGCAGCGACTCGATCTGGCTCGTGATCTTGAGCAAATGGCGCTCGAGCGACGAGAAATCCGGCCCCGGCTGCGGTGGCGGCGGGGCATAGGCAGGCGCGGGCGGCGCCATCGGGGGCGCGAAAGGAGCTGCCGTCGGTGCAATCGACGGTGCGGCGCGCGGCGGCATCTGCCGCGGGGTAAAGCCGTCGAGCTCGCTCTGCCGAGCCGTGATCTCGGCGACGGCAACGTCGAACGACGCGGGGCTCAAGGGCGGAGAGTTGCGATAGACCTGGGCTGCCGCGCGCTCGACCGCATCGGCCTGGCGCTGGCGTGTTTCGACGGGTGCCGGCCGCGGCGGCTGAGGCTGCTGCGGCTTTGAGATTTGCGACAGCCGCGCATCGAGCCGCGAGATCGCGTCGTTGAGCTGGCGCGCGACGCCCTGCTCGCGCGAGACGTCTGGCCGCGACGCGTCCTGTCGTGAAGCGTCCTGGCGCGATGCGGGCTTTGAAATCCGTTCGATCTGCTGGGTGATCGCATCGAGCCGCTGGTGGATGTCGGCGACGTCGCGGCTCTCCTGGCTCGGCATCTGTTGCGGGCGCTGATCCTGACGCTGCTCTTGGCGTTGATCGTAAGGTCCGCGAAAATTCGGCGGGGCCGTCTCGCCGAGCGTGGAGTTCAGCCAATCGTTGAGTGACATGCCGGCGCGACGCGCAGCAGCTTCGGCCCGCTCCCTGACGGATGGATCGATGCCGTCAACGCTCCACGATACGCGCGAATTCATGACTCTGTCCGGTCCCGACTCCGGCGCCCCACCCGGCGCCTCCAGCCTCCCCACGCGTGCCAGTTGTAAAGACAATCGGATTTGGCGCGGGTCGTCTGCCTCGAAAACCGACTTTTTCCTGTTACGGTAAATAACGGGTTAAGGAACGCGTTGCCGGTGTCTTAAAGTTGGGCGTCGGGAACCCGAGGCACGACACCCGCTAGCTGTCATCGCCCGCGAAGGCGGGCGATCCAGTACGCCGCGGCAGCTCGAATCAAGCCGCACTGTCTCGGAGTACTGGATGCCCCGCCTTCGCGGGGCATGACAGCCGGATGACTGGCAGAGACCCGACAAAGATTTCGCAGCGGACATGATCGGCCCGTCTCACGGATAGAGGGCGCCCCAACGGCGCTCTGCCTGACTGGATTGTTGGCTGACATGAAAAGGTTGCTCGTGGCCGCGATGGCGGCCGGACTGGCATCGCATGCTGTTGCCGCCGATGCCCCGGCGGCAGCGCCTGCGGTGAAGGCGCCGGTGCCCGCGGGATACAATTGGACCAGCTGCTATGTCGGCATCCAGGGCGGCGGCAACTGGGGCAAGAGCGAGCATGTCCGGCGCGCCGGCGACGACTCCGGGCCGACGATCACAGGGACTTTCAATCTCAGCGGCGCTGCCGTCGCGGGCGGAGTCGTCGGCTGCGATTTCCAGATCGAAAAAACCGTGCTCGGCTTCGAGAACGACGCGTCATGGACCAACCAGCAAGGCAAGGTGCAGGATCTGCCGCCCTTCAACGTCGGGGTGACGAGCGGCACGCGGGAAAAATGGATCGATATGTTCCGCGGCCGTGTCGGTTACGCGCTCGATCAGTTCCTGATCTATGGCACGGCCGGTATCGCCTTCGCGGGCACCGAGGTCACCGTGTCCAACCAGGTGGTGCAGGTCACCAGCTCCCAGACCCGCACCGGCCTGGCGGCCGGGCTCGGTGGTGAATGGGCCGCCTATGTCGATACCTGGGGCGCCGTCACCCTCAAGCTCGAATACGTGCACGTCGATTTTGGCAGCAAGCGATATGTCGATCCGCCGGTCAGCGGCGCCGTCACCCGCGACGTCAGGCTGACGGACGACATCGTCCGCGCCGGCGTCAATGTCCGGTTCAACTGGGATAGGCCGGTCGTCACGAAGTACTAGGGCTGCGTAGGCTCAGCCCTTCCCCTCGCGCTTGCCGTCCTCCAGCGGCACGACCGTGCCCTTGCCGCTCATCGCCGATAGCGCCTGGAGCGCCTCTTCGCAGAAATCGGCCACCATTTGCTCGTGGCGGGCACCGAGCTGAAGCAGCAGCAGATTGCCGAGGTCGAGCACGCCCGACGCCGAGCCCTCCGGAAATCGCTTCTTGAGGATCCGCTCGTAATTCTCGTGCCGGTCGCGGTGGTGCTCCAGCCGGGCCATCAGATCGGTGCGCATCGGCTCGATGTCGATGCTGTCGAGCGCGTGCAGCCGCACCAGCAGGTCGTCCTTGATCGAGGGCGGTGTGCTCGGCCGCGCGGCCCAGTGCCGCAGCGCTGTTCGGCCCTCGGGAGTCAGCGTATAAATCAGCTTATTGGGCTTGCCCGATTGCACGACCTCGCGGCCCTGGATGAAGCCGCGGTCGCGCAGCTTCGAGAGCTCGCGGTAGATTTGCTGGTGGTCGGCTTTCCAGAAGAAGCCGATCGAGGAATCGAATGTCTTGGCGAGCTCGTAGCCCGTCATCGGACGTTCCGTCAGGCATGCGAGGATTGCGTCGCCGAGCGCCATGGCACCAGCTCCCTTTCGAGGTCCCGACCAATTGACTTGACTTTATGCGCATCGGTGCATATGCGTCAATGTGCATATGAGGCGGGCTTCAGACCCACCCTTATCGGCCATCGCGCTACTGTGCATGGGGTTGTTTTCGCGTTTTTGCCAAGGCCTTCGATCAAGAAGGCCTTTGATCAAGGGAGGCACCTGAGAATGACCGGCCTCGATTCCTGGTACGCCTTTATGAAGTCCCACGACCGCGCCGCGCTCTGGGACCTGCTCCATCCTGACGCCGTGTTCGAAAGCCCCGTGGTGCACTCGCCCCAGCGCGGACGCGACATCACCTTCAAATATCTCGCCAGTGCCGAGAAGGTGCTCGGCGGTCCCGGCTTCACCTATGTCGGCGAGTGGAAAAGCGCCAACGGCGCCGTGCTCGAATTCAAGAATGTCATCGACGGCATCGAGATCAACGGTGTCGACATCATCACCTTCGATGCCGAGGGACGCATCACCCATTTCAAGGTGATGGTGCGTCCGCTCAAGGCGATCAACATGCTGCACCGCCTGATGGCGGAGCAGTTGGCCGCCGCCCAGTCATAAGCCAACATCATCACTTCAGACCGCCTGCCGGGAGACCATCATGCCGATCTATAAAGCCCCCGTCGAAGACGTGAACTTCCTGCTCAACGACGTCTTCCAGATCGATCGCTACGACAATCTGGCCGGCTTCTCCGATGCGTCGAGCGACGTGCGCGAAGCCATTCTCGGCGAAGCCGCGAAGCTTGCGGAAGAAGTGCTGCAGCCGCTCAACCGCGTCGGCGATCTCGAAGGCTGCAAGCGCGCCGATGACGGCAGCGTCACCACGCCGAAGGGCTTCAAGGACGCTTTCAAGCAGGTGGCAGAGGGCGGCTGGCTTGGCCTGTCGGCACCGACCGAGTTCGGCGGCCAGGGCCTGCCGGTGACGCTGAGCCAGGCGGTCAACGAATTCCAGATCTCCGCCAACATGGCGTTCTCGATGTATGGCGGCCTCACCATGGGCGCGACCGCGGCGCTGATCGTGCACGGCTCGCCTGAGCAGAAGCAGACCTACGTGCCGAAGATGGTGGCGGGTGAATGGACCGGCACCATGAACCTGACCGAGCCGCATTGCGGCACCGATCTCGGCATGCTCCGCACCAAGGCGGTCCGCCAGCCCGACGGCAGCTTCAAGATCACGGGCACGAAGATCTTCATCTCGGCCGGTGAGCATGACCTCGCCCCCAACATCATCCACCTCGTGCTCGCCCGCATCGAGGGCGCACCGGCCGGCATCAAGGGCGTGTCGCTGTTCGTGGTGCCGAAATTCCTGGTCAATGCCGACGGTTCGGTCGGCGCACGCAACGGCGTGGTGTGCGGCTCGATCGAGCACAAGATGGGCATTCACGGCAATTCCACCTGCGTGATGAATTACGACAGCGCCACCGGCTGGCTGATCGGCGAAGAGAACAAGGGCATGCAGGGCATGTTCGTGATGATGAACGAGGCCCGCCTCGGCGTCGCCGTTCAGGGTCTCGCGCAGTCCGAGGTCGCCTATCAGAACGCGGTCGCCTATGCCCGCGAGCGCATCCAGGGCCGCTCGCTGACCGGCGCCAAGGCGCCGGACAAGCAGGCCGACCCGATCATCGTGCATCCCGACGTGCGCCGCACGCTGCTCTCGATCCGTGCCTTCAACGAGGCCGCGCGTGCCTTCGTGATGTGGACCGCGCTGAAGAGCGACGTCGCCCATCGCTCCGAGGACCCGAAGGACCGCCAGGCCGCCGACGACCACATGGGCCTGATGACGCCCGTGCTGAAGGGCTTCCTCACCGATTACGGCTTTGCCAACGCGGTGCAGGCGCAGCAGATGTATGGCGGCCACGGCTACATCGCCGAGCAGGGCATGGAGCAGTTCGTGCGCGATGCCCGCATCGCCATGATCTACGAAGGCGCCAACGGCATCCAGGCGCTCGACCTCGTCGGCCGCAAGCTGCCGCGCGACGGCGGCCGCGCCATCATGGCCTTCTTCGGCGAGGTCATGGCCTTCGCCAAGGAGAACGGCGGCGACGAGGCGCTCAAGCCTTTCATCACCCCGCTCTCGGCTTCGCTCGGCCATCTCCAGCAGGCCACGACCTGGCTGATGCAGAATGCGATGGCGAAGCCCGACAATGCGGGCGCTGCCGCAACGGATTACCTGCATCTCTTCGGCTTCGTCGCGCTCGGCTACATGTGGGCGAAGATGGCCAAGGTGACGCAGGCCAAGATTGCCGCGAGCGGAGCGACGCCCTATCTCTCGACCAAGCTCGTCACCGGCCGCTTCTTCATGGAGCGCATGCTGCCGGAGACCGCCGCCAATCTCGCCCGCATCCAGGCCGGCTGCGCCACCATCATGGAACTCCCGGCGGAAGCTTTCTGAGGCTTCCCGCTTCGCCAATGATCCGACCGCGCCGCGGTCGTAACCAATAACTGCAATCAGGAGGCTCCCATGGCAGATGCCTATATCTACGACCACGTCCGAACCCCGCGCGGCCGCGGCAAGGCGGACGGCGCGCTGCACGAGGTGACCGCGCTCGCGCTCGCCACCGTGCCGCTGAAGGCGCTGAAGGACCGCAACAATCTGCCGGAAGATTCCGTCGACGACGTCGTGCTCGGCGTGGTCGACCCCGTCGGCGAAGCCGGCAGCGACATCGCGCGCTTCGCGGCGCTCAAGGCCGGCCTCGGCGAGGCCGTGCCCGGCGTGCAGATCAGCCGCTTCTGTGCTTCCGGCCTCGACGCCGTGAATTTTGCCGCAGCCCAGGTGATGAGCGGCCAGCATGAGCTGGTCATCGGCGGCGGCGCCGAATCCATGAGCCGCGTCGGCATCGGCGCCTCCGGTGGCGCCTGGCCGATGGACCCGTCGATGGCGGTGCCGGCCTACTTCATGCCGCAGGGCGTCTCGGCCGATCTGATCGCCACGAAGTACGGCTTCTCGCGCGACGACGTCGACGCCTATGCCGTGCAGAGCCAGCAGCGCGCCGGCAAGGCCTGGGACGAGGGCCGCTTCAACAAGTCCATCGTGCCCGTGAAGGACATCAACGGCCTCACCATCCTCGCCAAGGACGAGCACATGCGTCCCTCGACGACGATGCAGTCGCTGGCACAGCTGCAGCCGTCGTTCACGATGATGGCGCAGATGGGCGGCTTTGACGGTGTCGCGGTGCAGTCGCACCCGGAAATCGAGCGCGTCAACTACGTGCACCACGCCGGCAACTCGTCGGGCATCGTCGACGGCGCCGGCGCCGTGCTGCTCGGCAGCAAGGAAGCGGGTGCGAAATACGGCCTGAAGCCGCGCGCCAAGATCCGCGCGTTTGCGAATGTCGGCTCCGAGCCGGCCATGATGCTGACCGGTCCGGTCGACGTCACCGAAAAGCTGTTCGCGCGCTCGGGCATGAAGAAGTCGGACATCGACCTGTTCGAGCTCAACGAAGCGTTTGCCTCGGTCGTGCTGCGCTACATCCAGGCCTTCGACATCGACAACGCCAAGATCAACGTCAATGGCGGCGCGATCGCGCTCGGCCATCCGCTTGGCGCCACCGGCGCGATGATCCTCGGCACCGTGCTCGACGAACTCGAGCGCACCAACAAGGCGACCGCGCTGGTGACGCTGTGCATCGGCGGCGGCATGGGCACCGCGACCATCATCGAGCGGGTCTGATTTCTTACCCTCTCCCCTTGTGGGAGAGGGTGGCGCGAACACGCGGAGCGGGTTCGAGCCGGGTGAGGGGTCTGTCTCCGCGGACGCAGACCCCTCACCCCCTCGCTTCGCTCGGACCCTCTCCCACAAGGGGAGAGGGTAAGACGAGATCTTAAGTCAACCGCTGCGCCTGAGATCGGCTGCGGCACCGAGGAGCAACCAACATGGCTTACAAGAACTTCAAGGTTGAAACCGATTCCGACGGCATCGCGCTCGTCACCTGGGACATCCCCGGCCGTTCGATGAACGTGCTCGACGAGACCTCGACCAGCGAGCTCGATGCGATCGTCAAGGAAACCACGGCCGACGCCGCCGTGAAGGGCGTTGTCATCACCTCCGCCAAGGAAGCGTTCTGCGCCGGCGCCGACCTGTCCATGCTCGAAGGCATGAACCAGGCCTACGCCAAGGTCTTGAAGGAGCAGGACGAGACCGCCGCGAACCAGATGCTGTTCGACCAGAGCCGGCGCTTCTCGCAGGTGCTGCGCTCGATCGAGACCTCAGGCAAGCCGTGGGCGGCCGCGATCAACGGCCTCGCGCTCGGCGGCGGTTTCGAGATCACGCTGTGCTGCCACTATCGCGTGGCGGCGGAAAATCCCAAGACGCGCCTCGGCCTGCCCGAGGTCAAGGTCGGCCTGTTCCCCGGCGCCGGCGGCACGCAGCGCGTGCCGCGCCTGGTGCCGCCGCAGGATGCGATGACCATTTTGCTCAAGGGCGATCCGGTCACGGTCGAGAAGGCGGAGCAGCTCAATCTGATTCACGCCATCGTTCCGGCCGCCGACCTCATCAAGGCGGCGAAGGACTGGATCAAGGGTGGCGGCAAGGCCGTCGCGCCCTGGGACGAGAAGGGCTTCAAGCTGCCCGGCGGTCCGGTGTTCTCCAAGGCCGGCATGATGATGTTCCCGGCCGGCAACGCGATCTATCGTCGCGAGACCTACGACAATTATCCGGCCGCGCGCGCGATCATGAGCTGCGTCTATGAAGGCCTGCAGCTGCCGATCGACGCCGCGCTGCGCGTCGAGTCGCGCTACTTCACCTCGGTGCTGCGTTCGAAGGAGGCGGCTGCGATGATCCGCAGCCTGTTCCTGTCGATGCAGGAGCTCAACAAGGGCGCGCGCCGTCCGAAGGACGTAGCCTCGACCAAGGTGAAGAAGATCGCCGTGATCGGCGCCGGCTTCATGGGCGCGAGCGTCGGCTACGTCTCGGCCCGTGCCGGCCTCGACGTCGTCCTGATCGACCGCGACCAGGAGAGTGCCGACAAGGGCAAGGCGCATGCGCAGAAGGTGATCGAGGAGCAGATCAAGAAGGGCCGCGCCAAGCCCGGTGACGCCGATGCGCTGCTCGCGCGCATTACGCCGACTGCCGATTATGCCGCACTCAAGGACGTCGACCTCGTCATCGAGGCCGTGTTCGAGGATCGCAAGGTCAAGGCTGAGACGTTTGCCAAGGCGCAGGAATATCTGAAGCCGGACGTGATCTTCGCGTCGAACACCTCGACGCTGCCGATCACCTCGCTGGCCGAGGGCTTCAAGGACCAGGGCAAGTTCGTCGGCATCCACTTCTTCTCGCCGGTCGAGAAGATGATGCTGGTCGAGATCATCAAAGGCAAAAACACCGGCGACCTCGCGCTCGCGACCGCGCTCGACTACGTCCGGCAGATCGGCAAGACGCCGATCGTCGTCAACGACAGCCGCGGCTTCTTCGCCAATCGCTGCGTCGGCCGCTACGTCGCCGAAGGCAACGAGATGTTCCTGGAAGGCGTGCCGCCGGCGATGATCGAGAACTGCGCCAAGATGGCCGGCATGCCGGTCGGTCCGCTCTCGTTGTCCGACGAAGTCGCGCTCGACCTCGGCCTCAAGATCATGAAGGCGACCGAAGCCGATCTCGGCCCGAACGCCATCAACCCCGATCAGAAGAAGCTGATGGTGGAGATGGTCGAGAACCAGGGCCGGCTCGGCCGCAAGAACAGCAAGGGCTTCTACGACTACCCCGAGAAGGGCAAGGGTCAGAAGAGCCTGTGGCCGGGCCTCTCGGCGCTGCAGCCGAAGCAGCTCGACCCTGACACGCTCGACATCGAGGAGCTGAAGCAGCGCTTCCTGGTGGTGCAGGCGGTGGAAGCCGCGCGCACGGTCGAAGACCACGTCATCACCGACCCGCGCGAGGCGGATGTCGGCTCGATCCTCGGCTTCGGCTTCGCGCCGTTCACCGGCGGCACGCTGTCCTACATCGACTTCATGGGCACGAAGAAATTCGTCGAGCTCTGCCACAAGCTGGAGGCGAAGTACGGCTCGCGCTTTACCCCGCCGAAGCTTCTCGAGGAGATGGCCGCGAAGGGCGAAACTTTCTACGGCCGCTTCGCGCCGAAGAAGGCGGCAGCCTGACCGCTTTCTTCGTAGCCCGGATGGAGCGCAGCGAAATCCGGGACGACCTCACCAGATGCAAAGACCCCGGATTGCGCTTCGCTCCATCCGGGCTACGCATCCAGGAACCGAAAGGCCGGATCGTCGATCCGGCCTTTTTGTTCGGGGAGACGTCATCACGGTTGCGTCAGATTTGTTCCCGGCTTGTGGAACCAGTCACAGAATTCGCGTAGGAACCGTGTCAGAGTCCCTGCTGCCGCGGTGTCGCGCAATTGTCATAGGCATGTCAAAGCGGCGCCGTTCTTTTGCTCGGCCCTGGCACTAGTCTTGCTCAGGGTCAGGGCCCCGGTCGGGACGCTTGCCGAGCCATCGGCAGGTTGAAGACAAAATAAGAAAGTATCCTTGATGAACTCTTTGGTGCTGCGGAAGAGCGCGCTTGGTCGCGATCTCACCGCGAAATATGCTGTTGGACCCGCCTCTCGCCGCCTCTCGCCGCAACGGAAGCCGGCGCGCCTGCGCCGCAAGGGGCCGATGCTTTGGGCCGCTTTGGCGTTACTTGTGCTGGCGGCGAATTTTATGCTGGCTTCTGTCGCCTGGCTCGCCGTCGACTTCGTCATGGGCTGAGACCGCCCGCGCGTGCAGCAAGTAAGCCGCCGCGAAGTAGGCGAGCTGGCAGGCGGCAAGACAGATAGCGATGACAGCCACACCCGCCATCATGCCGAATTCGTAAGCGCGAAGAATGATTGCCGAGAAAACTGCGATCGCCGGCGCAATCAATATCAGCGCCCAGATCCTGAAAACATAACCTGTCGCTATTCCCACCAATGCACTTGCGACGATCAGGGCCAAGGCAATCGTCAAGTTCAACTCCGATGAAATAATCCTCTAACAATTCCGCCAAGCTCGCGCGCTTTACGGGTACTGACAAGACAGCACTACTTACATTCGGCGAACAGTAGTTCATAAGTCTAATGATAGGTACGATGATCCGGCGAGATGGGTTCGCGCCCAGCCCGCCCCAGGGCAAATAAAACGGGCCGGATCGACGATCCGGCCCGTTTTATTTGCGGTCTCCGAGCGGCGAGAACGCCCGGCCCGAGACCGCATCGTCGGCAAGACTCGCTCTCCAGCTACCTTCATCGCCGCGGCCAATGCGGACCTCGAAGCGCCAGCCATTCTGGTTGGTGAAGGCGATATCCGCTCCGCCCTTCTTCCTGGCATAGCTGCACGGATATTCGGTCGGCCGATCGGGAAAGACGATTTTTCCTTCCCTGCTCTCGAACACGGCCGAGGTGACCTGCGGATGGATCATGAAGATGCAATTGCGCTGCGGCAGGTCCGGTGTCGACAAGCCAAGCATCGCGAGCGGCGCGCCCGCGGCGGTCATAAGGACGATCATGTTCATGGCGGCGGCTGTCTCATGGAGGTGCTCCGCGATTTCGACGTGGCCGCCGATCGAATGGTTCACAAAGAAAAAGGCCGGATCGTAGATCCGGCCTTTGGCTTGTTGCATCTTCCGATGCGCTTACTTCGCCTGCGCAAGGCCTTCCTTCTTCAGCGCCTCCTGGACCTGCGGCCGCGCTGCGACGCGAGCCTTGTAGGCGGTCAGGTTCGGCATGGCCGAAAGGTCGAACTTCATCCGGTCGCCCCAGGTCAGCATCGTGAAGAGATAGCCGTCGGCCACCGTGAACTGCTTTCCCATGAGGTAGTCGCGGCCGGCGAGCTGGCTGTCGATGTATGTCAGCTTGCCCATGACGCGATCCTTGAAGAACGCCTTGGCCTCGTCGTTCAGCGCCGGGGCGAACAGCGGCCCGAAGCTCTTGTGCACCTCCGAGGTGAGGAAGTTCAGCCATTCGAGCAGCTTGTAGCGCTCGGAGCTGCCGTGGGCCGGCGCCAGCGCCTTGGCCGAAGCCTGGTCGGCGATCATCTGGACAATGACCGGGCCTTCGGTCACGATCTCGCCGCTGTCGAGGCCCAGCGCAGGGACCTGGCCCTTCGGGTTCAGCTTCAGATAATCCTCACCATTTTCGAGCTTCTTGGCCCGGATATCGACCTTGACCAGCTCATAGGGCAGGCCGGCTTCCAGGAGCGCGATGTGGGGGGACAGGGAGCAGGCGCCGGGCGAGTAATAGAGCTTCATGGAATTTCCTTCTCTTGACGCTTGGTTAGGGCGAAGGAACGCCTACATGCATCTGCATCCAATAGTCAAGATTGATGCAGGTGCATCGAGTGGGGTAAGAGACGGGACGACGAGCTTGAGCGGGACCATGAAACGCAAACCATCGACCGAGGCAACTTCGGCCTGGATCCGCCTGATGCGGGTGCAGAGCCGCGTGCTCGATTGCGTCGAACAGGACTTGAAGAAGGCGGGGTTCCCGCCGCTGGCCTGGTACGACGCGCTGCTCGAATTGTCGCGAGCGCCCTCGGGCGAGCTGCGGCCGGTGGAACTCGAGCGGCAGATGCTGATCCCGCAATACTCCACTTCGCGCCTGATCGACCGCCTGGTCGACGAGGGCCTCGCCTCCCGGCGCGAATGCAAGATCGACAAGCGCGGCCAGTTCGTGGAGATCACGGAAGCCGGCCGCGAGTTGCAGAAGCGGATGTGGGGCGCCTATTCGGCCGCGATCGAAAAATATGTCGGCTCGAAACTGTCCGATGCGGATGCCGTCAAGCTCAGCGGTCTGCTCGACCGTCTCGGCTGCTCGTGCGGCGAGATGAAACTGCCGCCCGTCCACGTCAACGAAACCACGCCGTCGCGATGATCGTGCGGCACACCAGCTCGTCCGTGCACCCCCTGGGTTCACGGGCCACCCCGTCACCCGCGCGCCTTCGATCGAAGCGCCCTTTTTGATTAGAGTTTGATATGGCGCGAGACCAGATCGATATGACGCCGCTGCAGTCGCGCGACGAGCTCGTCGCGTGGTTCGAGGCCGGCTGCAAGGACCCGTCCGAATTCCGCATGGGCACCGAGCACGAGAAGACGCCGTTCACGCTCGAAGGCCACCGTCCGGTGCCTTACGAGGGTGCGCGGGGCATCGGCGCGCTGCTCGAAGGCATGAAGCTCCTGCTCGGCTGGGAGCCGATCATGGAGAAGGGCAACATCATCGGCCTCTACGACGTCACCGGCGGCGGCGCGATCTCACTCGAGCCCGGCGGACAGTTCGAACTCTCCGGCGCGCCGGTCGAGAACGTGCACCAGACCCAGAGCGAGCTGATGGCGCATCTGGCGCAGGTGCGCGAGATCGCGACCCCGCTCGGCATCGGCTTCCTCGGGCTCGGCATGACGCCGTCCTGGTCGCGCGCCGACATCCCGGTGATGCCCAAGGGCCGCTACAAGATCATGACCAATTACATGCCGAAGGTCGGCCAATACGGCCTCGACATGATGTACCGGACCTGCACGGTGCAGACCAATCTCGACTTCTCCTCCGAAGCCGATATGGTCAAGAAGCTGCGCGTCTCGCTCGCCCTGCAGCCGGTCGCGACCGCGCTGTTTGCCAATTCGCCGTTCACCGAGGGCAAGCCGAACGGCTTCCTGTCGTTCCGCTCCGAGATCTGGCGCGACACCGACAATGCGCGTTCGGGCATGATGCCGTGGGCATTCGAGGACGGCATGGGTTTCGAGCGCTATGTCGACTACGCGCTCGACGTGCCCATGTATTTCGTCAAGCGCGACGAAGATTACATCGACGTCTCGGGCTCCTCGTTCCGCGCCTTCTTCGACGGCCGCAACAACAATCTGCCCGGTGAACGCCCGACGCTGTCGGACTGGGCCAATCATCTTTCGACGATCTTCCCGGAAGTGCGCCTCAAGCGCTATCTCGAGATGCGCGGCTCCGATGGTGGCCCGTGGGGCCGCCTGCCGGCGCTGTCGGCTTTCTGGGCCGGGCTGCTCTACGACGATGTGTCGCTCGATGCCGCCTGGGACCTCGTGAAGCACTGGACCGCGCATGAGCGCCAGGCCCTGCGCGACGACGTGCCGCGGTTCGGCTTCAAGGCGCGGATCAAGGACCGCTATCTGTTCGAGATCGCCAAGGAATCCCTCGTTCTGGCCCATGCCGGCCTGCGCCGCCGCGGCCAGATCGACCAGCTCGGCCGCGACGAAACCCGGCATCTGGAGCCGCTCGATCGCATCATCGATTCCGGCCGGACGCCGGCCGAGGAGATGCTGGAGAAGTTCAACGGCGCCTGGAACGGCTCCGTGGAACCGGCCTACGCGGAATACGCGTTCTAGGCCAGAGGCCGACGACCAGGACCTGAGCCGTTCATCGCCCATACAGGTTTGCGGCGATCAAATGACCGGCTGAAAAAACCTGAGCGCCGTCAATAACTCGAAAGCTGTTCCGATGGGGAAGGGCCGCCTGCGTGGGGCCGTCATGGCAAACGTCGTGGCCTGCGCCACGTTGCTTTTGCTCGTGTTTGCGAGCGTGCCTGCGCGCGCCCAGACCGCGTTCGACCGGCCCGGCGGCGACTATTTCAGCTCGCCGGTGACGTCAGGCGACCCCGAGGATTGCGCGCTGCAGTGTGAGCGCGACCGCCGCTGCCGCTCCTGGAGCTTCAACTATCCCGACGTCGAAGGCGGCTCGGCGGTGTGCTGGCTCAAGAACACGGTGCCGCCGCGCGTCCCGGGCAACTGCTGCATCTCCGGCGTGCGTGGCGCCGGCGTGATCGAGCCGCGGATCGAAGGCGTTGAAACGTCGATCGACCGCCCCGGCGGCGACTTGCGCAATTTCGAGATCAAGGACGGCGAAGGCGAAGAGGCCTGCAAGGCCGCCTGCATCGCCGACAACAAGTGCCGCGCCTTCACCTATTCCCGTCCCGGCTACACCGGGCGTGAAGCGCGCTGCTTCCTGAAAAAGGAAATCAAGCCGCCGCGCCGCAAGGCGGGCTTCACGTCGGGCGTGGTCAGATAGCGCGCCGCGAATCCGGCGACCCGCTCCTCAATTCGCCGCCGGCACCAGCCTGTCCCCGCACGCATTCGCGTAGAACTTGCCGCCGCATTGGCGCTTGATGGCGGCGCAGCGCACCGCGGGAGACGCATTCTCCGGAACGCCGAAGGCGCAGCTCAGGCCATCGGCACTGCGGCCCATCTTGCCGGCGGCAAAGGCGGCGCTGGAGGCGGTGATGCAGACGACGAGCAAGGCCGCGGCAGCGATTTCGATCAGCAGTCTCATGGGACGTTTCCTCCACACTGATGGCTGAATCTGCCCTCAATCTAGCACCGAATCCGCATCTCTCCGTACGCTTCCGGGTTCCCAAATCGGCCCGTTCCTTGCATAAATTTACGCCAGCGCAGTGCACGACCGCGCCAGCGATGGTTCCGGTGCAGGGGCAAGACGCGTAGAGTTAGTGGTGTTCTCGCGACCAGGAAGTGACGGCCTTGCAAGATCAATCGTTCCAGCCAAGTTTGCCGGTCTCCGGCCAGCCCATCGACGAGCTCGCGCTGGCTGACGTCAAGGGCGCGATCCTGGCGAAGCTGCGCCTTGCCATCGGCAAGGATGCGGGCATGGCCACCAAGCACGACTGGTACCAGGCCGCGGCGCTCGCGCTGCGCGACCGCATCGTGCATCGCTGGCTCACGGCCGAGAAGCACAGCTACGATGCGGGACGCAAGCGCGTCTATTATCTCTCGCTCGAATTCCTGATCGGTCGTCTCTTCACCGACGCGCTGAACAACATGGGGCTGCTCAAGATCTTCGAGGTCGCGCTCGGCGATCTCGGCGTGTCGCTGCCTGAGCTTCGCAAATGCGAGCCGGATGCCGCGCTCGGCAATGGCGGCCTGGGGCGGCTCGCCGCCTGCTTCATGGAGAGCATGGCCACGCTCTCGATCCCCGCGATCGGCTACGGCATCCGCTACGATTACGGCCTGTTCCGCCAGATCATCAATCAGGGCTGGCAGCAGGAATATCCTGACGAATGGCTGAGCTTCGGCAATCCCTGGGAATTGCAGCGGCCCGAGGTGATCTATCACGTCCATTTCGGCGGTGGCGTCGAGCATGTCGACGACAAGGGCCGCGACCGCGCGATCTGGCATCCGGCCGAGACCGTCCAGGCGATCGCCTATGACACGCCGATCGTCGGCTGGCGCGGCCAGCACGTCAACGCGCTCCGCCTGTGGTCGGCACGCTCGCCCGATCCGTTGAAGCTCGACGCTTTCAACAAGGGCGACTATGTCAGCGCCAGCGCCGAACAGTCGCGCGCGGAAGCGATCTGCAAATTCCTCTATCCGAACGACGAGAGCCCAGCGGGACGCGAACTGCGGCTGCGCCAGGAGTATTTCTTCGTCTCCGCCTCGCTGCAGGACCTGGTCAATCGCCACCTGACCTCCGACGGCCAGCTTCGCAGCCTCGCGATGAAGGTCGCGGTCCAGCTCAACGACACGCATCCGAGCCTCGCCGTCACCGAGCTGATGCGCATCCTGGTCGACCTGCACAATTTCCGCTGGGACGAGGCCTGGAAGATCACGGTCGCAACGCTGTCCTACACCAACCACACGCTGTTGCCCGAGGCGCTGGAGACCTGGCCGGTCGAACTGTTCGAGCGGCTGTTGCCGCGCCATCTCGAGATCATCTACCGCATCAACGTGCAGCATCTCGCGCTGGCCGAAGCGCGCGCGCCCGGCGACATCGATTTCCGTGCCTCGGTTTCGCTGATCGACGAGAGGAGCGGACGCCGTGTGCGCATGGGCCAGCTCGCCTTCGTCGGCTCGCACCGCATCAACGGCGTCTCGGCGATGCATTCGGACCTGATGCGCGAGACCGTGTTCCACGATCTCAACCATCTCTATCCCGGCCGCATCACCAACAAGACCAACGGCATCACCTTCCGCCGCTGGCTCATGCTGGCGAATCCGAAGCTGACCGACCTGCTGCGCGAGACCTGCGGCGAAGCCGTGCTCGACGATCCGACCCAGCTCAGCCTGATCGAAGCCCGCGCCAGCGACGTCGAATTCCAGAAGAAGTTCCGCAGCGTCAAGCTTCACAACAAGACCGCGCTGGCGCGCCTGATCGGCGAGCGGCTCGGCATCAAGGTCGATCCGACCGCGCTGTTCGACGTGCAGATCAAGCGCATTCACGAATACAAGCGCCAGCTCCTCAACGTCATCGAGACGGTCGCGCTGTACCAGTCGATCAAGGACGATCCCAACGGCAACTGTGTGCCGCGGGTCAAGATTTTCGCCGGCAAGGCGGCGGCGAGCTATCGCTACGCAAAGCTGATCATCAAGCTGATCAACGACGTTGCGGAGGTCGTCAACAACGATCCTGCGATCGGCGGCAAGCTCAAGGTCGTCTTCCTGCCCGACTACAATGTCAGCCTTGCGGAGGTGATCATTCCCGCAGCCGACCTGTCCGAACAGATCTCGACCGCCGGCATGGAGGCCTCCGGCACCGGCAACATGAAGCTGTCACTGAACGGCGCCCTCACCATCGGCACGCTCGACGGCGCCAACATCGAGATCCGCGACCATGTCGGCGCGGAGAACATCGCGATCTTCGGCATGGAGGCCGGCGACGTGATGATCCGCCGCAAGCAGGGGCTGGATGCCTCCGACGTGATCCGCAATTCGCCAAAGCTCCAGCGCGCCATCAACGCGATCGGCACCGGCGAGTTCTCGCCCGGCGATCCCGGCCGCTTCGAATCCATCGCACACGCGCTGCGCTATCTCGACCATTACATGGTCAGCGCCGATTTCGATTCCTATTACGAAGCGCAGCGCAGCGTCGACGCACGCTGGCAGGTCGCGCCGGCCTGGACGCGCGCCTCCATCCTCAATGTCGCGCGCATGGCCTGGTTCTCCTCGGATCGCACCATCCGCGAATATGCCGAGGAGATCTGGAACGTGCCGGTCAATCCGACCACGCCGCTGTTGCCGGATCTGCGCGACGTCGCGGGCTGATTCTCCGTAGCGTGAAATCGGCTATCCCAGAGGTAATTGCACAAGCCAGCGGCGGACGTGGTATGACGTCCGTCATTGAAAGCCGGATTAGACAATGCACGCCAAGCTTCCGCATCCCTTCGACGACGCCACACGCATCACCGCCGGTGACAGCAGCTGGCAGGGACACACCAGCGACGATTACTGGGCCTTTGTTGGCCCGTTCGGCGGCGCCACGGCCGCGACCATCCTGCGGGCTCTGATCGACCATCCGCAGCGCGCAGGCGATCCGCTGGCGCTGACCGTCAATTACTGTGCGCCGATCGCGAAGGGGCCGTTCGATCTGGACGTGCGGCTGGTGAAGGCCAATCGCTCCAGCCAGCACTGGAGCGTCGAACTGTCGCAGGGCGGCGGCGAGGTCGCAACGCTCGCCACCGCCGTGTTCGCCGAGCGCCGGCCGTCCTGGGAGCACAGGGTGGCGCAATATCCTGATGCCACGGCGTTCGAGGCAACGCTGCCATTCCCCAAGATCTCGGCGTCCTGGGCCAACCAGTATGAATTCCGCTTCGTCGAGGGCGAGATGCGGATCGGCCCGCCGCAGGCCGAGCTCGCTGGCACATATTCCAAGCTCTGGATCGGCGACCGCACACCGCGCAAGCTCGACATGCTGTCGCTGATGTCGATGTCGGACGCCTTCTTCGGCCGCATCTTCCACGCCCGGCGCGAGCTGGTGCCGTTCGGCACGGTGTCGCTGACGACGTATTTTCACACCGACAGCGAAGAGCTCGCCGCCGAGGACATCACGCGCGTGCTCGCGACGGCCGATTCGAAGATCATGCACAAGAGCTACGCCGATCAGAACGCCGAGCTGTGGTCGCCGAACGGCAGGCTGCTCGCGACCACGACGCAGATCGCGTATTTCAAGGCGTGAGGTCTCGCACCGGTGTCGTCCCCGCGAACGCGGGGACCCATAACCACAGGGAGTAATTTGGCGAAGACTCGTAGTGCCCCTTTCTTCTTCACCGGTACTTGCACTGCACTGCCTCGATAGATCACGCGGTATGGGTCCCCGCGTTCGCGGGGACGACATCGAATGTGTGGTTCACGCAAGTGGCCACAAACAAAAAGGGCGGCCTCGCGGCCGCCCTTTTGCATTTCGAATGATGCGAGAGCCTACTCCGCCGCGAGCTTCACGTCCGGCGCGGCTGCGCGGACTTCGGCGTCGACCTGGGCTTCGAACTTTGCAAAGTTCTTCTGGAACATGCCGACCAGCGCACGGGCAGTCTTGTCGAACTCGTCCTTGTCCTTCCAGGTGTTGACCGGGTTGAGGATCTCGGCCGGCACGCCCGGCAGCGCGGTCGGGACCGCGAAGCCGAAATATTTGTCGGTGCGGAATTCGACGTTGCGAAGCGAGCCGTCGAGCGCGGCGGTGAGCAGCGCGCGCGTCACCTTGATCGGCATGCGCGAGCCTGTGCCATACTTGCCGCCGGTCCAGCCGGTGTTGACCAGCCAGCAATCGACATTGTGCTGGGCGATGAGGTCGCGCAGCATGTTGCCATAGACGCTGGGGTCGAGCGGCAGGAAGGGCGAACCGAAGCAGGTCGAGAATTCCGGCTGCGGCTCGTTGCCGAGACCGCGCTCGGTGCCGGCGACCTTGGCGGTGTAGCCGGACAGGAAGTGATACATCGCCTGCGCCGGCGAGAGCTTTGCGATCGGCGGCAGCACGCCGAAGGCGTCGGCGGCGAGCATCACCACGTTCTTCGGCTGCGGCGCGCGGCCGGTGCGCGAAGCGTTCGGGATGAACTCAAGCGGGTATGCGGAGCGCGTGTTCTCGGTCTTGGAGCCGTCATCGAAATCGACGACGCGGGTGTCCTCGTCGAGCACGCAGTTCTCGAGCACCGCGCCGAAGCGCGTCGACGCCGCGTAGATCTCGGGCTCGGCTTCCTGCGAGAGCTTGATGCACTTGGCGTAGCAGCCGCCCTCGAAGTTGAAGACGCCGTTCGGACCCCAGCCATGCTCGTCGTCACCGATCAGCGTGCGGTTCGGATCGGCCGACAGCGTGGTCTTGCCGGTGCCTGACAGCCCGAAGAAGATCGCGGTGTCGCCATTGGCGCCGACATTGGCCGAGCAGTGCATCGGCATCACGCCGCGCTCGGGCAGATAGTAGTTCAGCGTGGTGAAGACGGACTTCTTCATCTCGCCGGCATAATAAGACCCGCCGATCAGGACGATCTTGCGGGCGAAATCGATCGCGACGACGTTCTCCGACTTGCAGCCGTGACGTTTGGGATCGGCGCGGAAGCTCGGCATGTCGATGATGGTGAGCTCCGGCGTGAAGCTCGGCAGCTCGACCGCCTCGGGGCGGATCAGCAGCGTGCGGATGAACAGCGAGTGCCAGGCGAGCTCGGTGAAGACGCGGGTCTTGATCCGGTAGGCCGGATCGGCGCCGCCATAGAGGTCCTGCGCGAACAGGCTCTTGCCTTCAGCGTGCTTGAGGAAGTCCTGGTAGAGCGTCTCGAACTGTTCGGCGGTGATCGACTGGTTGCCCGCCCACCACATCTTCTTGTCGGTGGTGGCGTCACGCACCGTGAACTTGTCCTTCGGGCTGCGACCGGTGAACTCACCGGTGTCGGCGCAAAGCGAACCGTCGGCCGACAGCACCGCCTCGCCCGCGGAAAGCGAGTATTGATAGAGTTGCGGCGCGCCGAGGTTCCAGTGAACCCGTTTGAGATTCTTTAAGCCGAATTTGTCGGCACCGAAGGCACCGTTGCGCACGCCCGTCTCTTGCACGAAAAATCCTCCTAGAACCCGCGACACTCAGCGCGACCAAGCTTTGGCGCCATCGCGGTCACCGTGAATTACAGGCCGTCCGGCCTCGGTTGAACGACGTAATAATGGTGAACGCTGGCGTTGCCAAGCCGATCCCGCAGGATTTGGTTTATTCAAGGACCGCGCCAAACGTCGCGCATGTCAGCTCTGAGCGAGCGCATCAAAAAAACGCGAATGATCGCGCAACCAAATGCGCAATTCCGCGTTTCCTGTGGTTATTGCGACGCACAATCGCAGGACCGTCCTATCGTACCTCGCCTTCGCCAATGAGCGCGAACGGCCCCCACATCGCGGGATAGGCGTTGCGCGGTGACGAGGTGTCATCGACATACGTTAACATCGCGCGGCGCAAGGCTTCGGCACGGCCGATTTTTGGTTCGTTCTTGAGCAGTTCGAAAGTCGACGTGGTCAAGCGGGTCGCAGCTTCCGAATCCACTGCCCAATGCGAGACCAGCAGCGCGCGTGCACCCGCGTAGAAGAACGAGCGCGCCAGCCCCGACAGGGCCTCGGCGCCGGGCTTGTCGCCGGCGATGGTGTTGCAGGCCGACAGCACAACCCAATCCGCGTTGAGCTTGAGCTGAGCGACTTCACTTGCCGTGAGCAAGCCGTCATCCAGCTCCGTCGGCCGATCGGGAATGGAGAGCGCAAGCGAGGGCTCGCCCAATCCCTTGATATCGCCGGCGACGAGACCGTGGGTGGCAAAGTAGATGATGCTGTATTGAGCAAGCGCTGCACGCTTCAGCGTCGTTTCGCTGGCATCGCGGCCGAGATGGATGTCGGCCTCGGCCGCGCCGACATCCTTGGCCACCGCGTTCAACTCGTCCGCGGTGTCCGGCAGTTGCGGCAGCGCCTGCGCAAGCCGCGCGCGATCGACGCCGGCACCGCGCCAAAAATCGCTATAGGCCATTGTTGCAATGTTGCGTGCAGCGACCTTACCGCTTGCCGCGCGACGATCGGCCGGCCCTTCCAGCGCAGGATTGAACACGGGATCGCCAAAGCCGGTCATCGGCTTCACGCCCTGCTCCCGGCGCGCGACGGCACGCAGCGATTTCAGGCTGACCACCGAGGGCAGCACCGACACCGCCTGACGCCGCAACAGCCAGGCGGCGCTGCGATAGCCTTCGAGCGTGTCCGGGATCGCAGCTTGCGGCGTCTCCGTGACGAGCAGATGAAACGGCAACGCCGTCAGCGCGGCCGACGGCACCACCAGCAGGTTGCGCTTGTGCTTCGTCAGCGCTTCGACCGGGCCGAGCAGCGCGACATAGAGCTCGTTGGCGAGCCCGAGATCGAACAACCCCGATTTGCCGGAGGCATCGCGCGCCTTGCCGACATCGAGCCCCTTGCGAAAGGCAGTCACCTTCTGCGTCAGCGCGTCCGCGCCGAGCGGAATCTCCTTCCAGTCGACGCCTTCGCGCGTGATCGCCACGACATAGCTCTGCTTGTCGACGACGGAGTAGAGCACCATCGCCTCGTCGGGCAACAGCAAGGGCTGGATATCCTTGACCGCCAGCGGCAGGGGGTTGGAGAGCGACGCGTACTCGGGGAACTCGACCGCGAGCGTCTTCTGCAAGCCCGTGCGTTCGGTCGCTATCGCCGCGATCCGCACCCGGCTGCGCTGCTCGGCCGCGACGTCGCGCTGGGCCGGTTGCTTCGACACCGCGGTGATGATCGCCTTGTCGAGCGCCTCGGACTCGGCCGCAAGATCCTGGTCTCGGCGCACGAGCTCGGCGAGCCGGTCGCTGCCGGCAGCAAGGCGCACGGCCAGCTTGTTCACGGCGGACGCGGCGGAGGATTGCGTGCCGCGCTGGATCGCGGCGAGCGCCTCGTCCAGCGCCCTGTCGTCAGGCAGTAGATATTGCTGTCGCGCGGCGAACAGGATCGGCAGCACGACGCGCAGCTGCGAGCGATTGGTCGCAAGCGTCTTTTCGGCGAGCGGCAGCGCATCGGCGTTCCGCCCGGAGACGTAGAGGAAATAAGCGAGATTGCTGGTCGAGGTCGCAACGTCCGGATGATCGGGACCGAGCGCACGTTCGCGGATCGACAGCGCACGGCGATAGAGCGGCTCCGCGTCGGCGTAGCGCTGCTGATGCTCGTAGAGACCGGCGAGATTGTTCAGCGAGCGTGCGACGTCGGGATGGTCCGGTCCCAGCACCTTTTCGCGGATCGCGAGCGAGCGCCTGATCGGCGCCTCGGCATCCGCATCGCGGTTGAGGTCGCGGTCGAGCTGGCCGAGATTGTTCAGGAGCGTCGCGACCGCCGGATGCTCGGGGCCACCGGCCTTCTGGTAGATCGCGAGCGCGCGCTGAAACAACGGCTCGGCTTCGGCCTGACGCTGCTGCTTGACATAGTATGTGGCGAGATTGTTGAGGGACTGACCGACGTCGGGATGCTCGCGCGGCAGCGCCTTCTCGCGAACGGCGAGCGCACGCTTGAACAGCGGCTCGGCCTCTGCAAAGCGGCTCTGCCTCTGATAGAGCGCGGCGAGGTTGTTCAGCACCGGTGCGATCTCGACGCTGTCGAGACCGGTCCCCTTCTCCATCAGTGCAATGGCGCGCTTGTAGAGCGGCTCGGCCTGGTCGTCGTGGCCCTGGTCGGCGTAGATCTGCGCGAGGTTGTTGAGCGCGCCCGCGAGATCACGATTGTTGGTGGTCTTCTCGAGAGACGCCACCATGGCCTGCGCCAGCGGCAGCGCCTCCGAATATTTGCCGGCGCTTCGGAGCGCGTTGATCCGCGCGCTCTCCGCGGCGAGACCCTTCTGGGCAAAGCTGGGCGTGGCAAGCGATGCGGTGATCGCGAGCGCCAAACCCGCAACCAGCGTCAAACGACGGCGTATCATGAACCCTCTCGCTGCCGGCTTCGAACCATTACGGTCTTGGGTCGCAGCGATGGGGGGCAGCGTTCAAATTGTTGCGCGCTAGTCCACCTTCGCGCGCGCTTCGCCAGCAAGGCGGACCAGCATCTTGCGCAGCGCCGTGCCGTCAGTCACCCGCTCCGGGAAGTCCAGCCGCAGCGCAGTCTGGCCATCCTGCATGTCGAGGCCTTCGGGGTCGCAGCCGGTGCAGCGCCAGTCGCCCTCCGCCGCGCCGAGGAGTTTTGTTGCATAGAGGCCCATGGCGTCGCGGTGGTCGGCATTCATGTGCGCGACCGCCCCCTCCTCCGCCGCCAGCAGATCCTCGGCGCCGGTGAGGTCCGTCAGGAACTGCTCGGGCTTGAGATCGACAATGCGGCCGAAGCCGGCGACCAGATGGGTTCCCGTGGGTCGAATTCTGAAGAACGAGAAATCCTTAAACGAAACAAAGGCCTCGGCGGATGGATGGGCATTGAGATACCGCCGCTGGAGGAGATCCTTGTCGGCATCGGCCTGTTCCGCCCGGCCGGACAGCATGATTCGGGCGCCCTCCAGCGGATCGCCGGCCGCGCGTTCGTCCAGCATCAGGGAGACCCGGTGATCCGCCAGGATGTTCCTGGTGTGCACGGCCAGGCCCGAGATCAGCAGGATCGGCGAGCCATCGGGGTGGCTCGCCAGATTGACCAGGGAGCAATAGGGATCGCCGCTGCCGGCCATCAACGTTGCCAGCGCCCCCTGGCGCGAGCGCCTGAGCAGCGATTTGGCAAGCTTTCCGGGGTCGAAATCGGGGGTCGGGTGCATCGGCTTTCTCGAGTCAGGTGGTTGCAAGAGAGGTCTTTTTTCGGGTAAACGGGGGTCAGGTTATGGGTCGAAACGCGGCGAATCTGCCGCGCTTCGTGGAACTTGGTCACACTTCAGCCCAGCTTGCATTGCTCGGTGACAAGGTTCGACCGCCGACTTCGGCACCCATGTATGCGGCGCATCACTGGATTGCTCGCCGTTTCAAGCCACGACCCAAACGGAAAGCAGAAAGCAGAGGCTCATGCCCACAATCGCTTTGGTCGACGACGACCGCAACATTCTCACATCCGTCTCGATCGCGCTGGAGGCCGAAGGCTACCGCATCATGACTTACACCGACGGCGCCTCCGCGCTCGACGGCTTCCGCACCACCCAGCCCGATCTTGCCATCCTCGACATCAAGATGCCGCGCATGGACGGCATGGAAACGCTGCGCCGGCTGCGGCAGAAATCCGACCTGCCGGTGATCTTCCTGACCTCCAAGGACGAAGAGATCGACGAACTGTTCGGCCTCAAGATGGGCGCCGACGACTTCATCCGCAAACCGTTCTCGCAGCGCCTGCTGGTCGAACGCGTTAAGGCCGTGCTGCGCCGTTCAGCGCCGAAGGACCCGACCGTCGCGCCGAAGGAGAACGATGCCAAGGCGCTCGACCGCGGCCTGCTGCGCATGGACCCCGAACGGCACACCTGCACCTGGAAGAACGAGCCGGTGACGCTGACCGTCACCGAATTCCTGATCCTCCAGGCGCTGGCGACCCGGCCCGGCGTGGTGAAGAGCCGCAACGCGCTGATGGACGCCGCCTATGACGACCAAGTCTATGTCGACGACCGCACCATCGACAGCCACATCAAGCGGCTGCGTAAGAAATTCAAGGTGACCGACAACGAGTTCGAGATGATCGAGACGCTCTACGGCGTCGGCTACCGCTTCAAGGAAGCCTGAGGCTCACGCGCCTTCACGAAAGACTGAGAGCATCGCCGGTTCTCGTTCCATCGGGACCGGGATGGCTCTAGGATGCGGGGGCCCTTCGCACGAGATGTCCTAACGCGGGCATAAGCATTGCTTGACCGAACGCAGTCTGATGAGAACCAGAACGCCGGGGATGTCGCATCCGACGGCGTTTCGGAGCACGTCGCCGACGACAAGCCGGCCGCGCAAGGCTGGCGGCCGCTGTCCTGGCTGACGCGCGCCGGTCAGTATTTCTTCGCGCTCTCCTTCTCGAGCCTGACCCGCCGCATCGTCTCGCTCAACCTCGCCGGCCTCGTCGCGCTGGTCGCGAGCATTCTCTATCTCTCGCAGTTCCGCGCCGGCCTGATCGACGCGCGTGCGCAGAGCCTGCTGGTGCAGGCCGAGATCATTGCCGGTGCCATCGGAGCGTCGGCGACCGTGCAGACCAACGCGATCACGGTCGATCCTGACCGCCTGCTCGATCTGAAGCTCGGCGACAGCTATGGCGAATCCGACGATTATTCGGCGCTGAACTTCCCGATCAGCCCGGAGCGCGTGGCCCCCGTGCTGCGCACGCTGATCTCGCCGACCAAGACCCGGGCGCGGATATTCGATCCCAACGGGACGGTGCTGCTCGACAGCCGCGACCTCGAGAACGTGCTGATCTTCCCGTTGCCGCCGCCATCGCAGAAGCCCGGCGTGATCGAGCGCGGCCTGACCTCGGTGCGCCTCTGGATCAACCGCGGTGACCTGCCGCTGTATCGCGAGCTCGGGCGCGAGAACGGCAATGGCTACACGGAAGTAAGCGACGCGCTCCAGGGCCAGAAGCGTTCGATGGTGCGGGTCAATTCGCGCGGCGAGGTGATCGTCTCGGTCGCAGTCCCCGTGCTGCGCTCGCGCGCCATCCACGGCGCCCTTATGCTGTCGACGCAGGGCGACGACATCGACCAGATGGTGACCGCCGAGCGCCTGGCGATCCTGAAGGTCGGCGGCGTCGCTGCCGCGGTCATGATCATGCTGTCGCTGCTGCTCGCCAGCACGATCGCAGGTCCGGTGCGCCGGCTCGCCGACAGCGCCGAGCGCGTCCGCCGCCGCATCAAGGCCCGCATCGAGATTCCCGACTTCACCCGGCGCCGCGACGAAATCGGCCACTTGTCCGGCGCGCTGCGCGACATGACCAGCGCGCTCTACAGCCGCATCGAGGCGATCGAAATGTTCGCCGCCGATGTCGCACATGAACTGAAGAACCCGCTGACCTCGCTGCGCTCTGCGGTCGAGACGCTGCCGCTGGCGCGCAACGAGACCAGCCGCGCGCGCCTGCTCGAGGTGATCGAGCATGACGTCAAGCGGCTCGACCGCCTCATCTCCGACATCTCCGACGCCAGCCGCCTCGACGCCGAATTGCAGCGCCAGGATGCGGTCCGGGTCGACCTGCGCCGCCTGCTGACGACGCTCGTATCCGTCGCCAATGAAACCAAGCTCGGCCATGACGTCGCGGTCGAAACGCGCTTCGAGGGCCGAGGCGCGAACGACACGTTCTCCGTGACTGGGCACGATTCACGGCTCGGGCAGGTGGTCTCCAACCTGCTCTCCAACGCGCAGTCGTTCTCCGAGCCCGGCAGCAAGGTGCGCCTCACCTGCCGCCGCGTCCGCTCCGAGATCGAGATCGTGGTCGACGACGACGGGCCCGGCATCCGCGACGACGCGCTGGAGCGCATCTTCGAGCGCTTCTACACCGACCGTCCGCACCAGGGCTTTGGCCAGAACTCCGGCCTCGGCCTGTCGATCTCCAAGCAGATCGTCGATGCCCATGGCGGGCGCATCTGGGCCGAGAACCGCCCGGGCCCGGTGGACGAGGACGGAGCGCCTACGGTTGCGGGCGCGCGTTTCGTGGTGAGGCTCCCGGCGCTATGAGCGACGGCGGCCCCAGCGTTCACGCCTCCGCAGTCAAGATCGGGACTCTGGCGGTGCTGATCCGCGGGCCCTCAGGCTCCGGCAAGTCGCGCCTTGCCTTCGATTTGATCATGGCGGGACGCGCCGGCGTGGTCGAAAGGGCCGTTCTGGTCGGCGATGACCGTGTCCATCTGGCGACAGTCGGCGAGGAAATTGAAGTCCGCCCCGCGCCGCTGCTGGCCGGCCTGATCGAGATCCGGGGACTTGGAATCCGCCGCTGCGACTTCGTGGAGCATGCGACCGTCGGCCTCGTGGTCGATCTGGACGCTGCCGACGCCGAACGGCTGCCCGCGGCGGAATCGCTGAAAACAAGTATTTTCGGTGTCGAAATACCGAGAATCCCTGTTAGCCGCGACTATTCGCCCCTCCCCTTGGTTGTTGCGGCCTTGACCACTACCAAGAGTTCATCTTCCGTTAACCCTTCAGGCGATTGTTTGAAGGGAAATGGTAACCATATGAACCCCACTATCGCGACCGAATAAACCGGCGCACCTCCCCTCATCCATCCGTCTAGATTCAGGGAGATACGCAACATCCCCTCTTGCGCGGGGGCTCTGGATGGTCAAAGTGGCGCGTTCGTGCGGTGCACCAAAAGCGCCCGCGAGGAGTTTTCCGATGATTGGTCTAGTACTTGTGACCCACGGGCGCCTTGCCGACGAATTCAAGGCAGCGCTTGAGCATGTCATGGGCCCACAAAAGCAAATCGAAGCGATCACGATCGGTGCCGAAGATGATTCCGATCTCTGCCGAAGCGACATCATCGAGGCGGTCAACCGCGTCGATTCCGGCGACGGCGTTGCGATCCTCACCGACATGTTCGGCGGCACGCCGTCGAACCTTGCAATATCCTGCATGAGCCGGCCGAAGGTCGAGGTGCTCGCCGGCATCAACCTTCCCATGCTGGTGAAGCTTGCCAAGGTGCGCGAGGAGCGTCCGCTGCCCGACGCGATCGCGATGGCCCAGGAAGCGGGCCGCAAATACGTCACCATTGCCAGCCGCGTGCTCGCCGGCAAATGAGCGACGACGCGCCGCAAGCCGGGACGGGCGTGCCCGCGGGCGCGATCTCCAAAGACCTCCTGATCATCAACAAGCGCGGCCTGCATGCGCGGGCCTCCGCGAAGTTCGTGCAGGCGGTCGAGCGCTTCGACGCGCAGGTGTGGGTGACGCGCGGCGGCGAGACCGTCGGCGGCACCTCGATCATGGGCCTGATGATGCTCGCCGCGGGTCCCGGAACGACGATCACGGTCGCCGCCGCCGGCACTGAAGCGGAAGCCGCGCTCGCAGCGATCACGGAACTCGTTGAAAGCAAGTTCAACGAGGAAGGGATCTAATCCTCGGTCACTTCGCCGGCGGGGCGATGTAGATATTCCAGCTCATCGCCGGGCCGGCCTTGCCGTGGGTGAAGCGGCGCGTCGTCATCACGATGCGCTCGGCGTTCGGTGCGATCTCCGAGACCCATTTCTCGAACGCCGGCAGGCGGCCGTCGGTCGGATCGAACACGCCGATGAAGCCATACTTCTTGGCATCCTCGCGCGACGTCAGCCCGGAATCCCAGGCTTCGAGCGGCATCAACGCGGCCGGATGATCGGGGCTGTAGAACACCATCGGCTGGATCGACTCCATGGTGCCGGCGACGACCGCCCAGCGCGAGCCGAAACGCGTGTGCCAGGCCTGCGTCAATTCATGCGCCAGCTCCGAGCGCGCGCCGTAGGTCGCCGTGTTGCCGGCATTGGCCGCCATCTCGCGCGCGGCGATCCAGGGCGAGGCGGCGAGCGTGGCGACGCTGAGCAGGAGCCAGATCGCGGCGATGTTGAACAGGGCCGCGCTCTGCACCCGCAGCGCCGGGATCGCGACCAGCGCCAAGGGTACCAGGAAGAACAGCGAGATGCCCCAATCGGTCTTCATGTAGATGCTGAAGGCCAGCGCGCCGAGCGGCGGGCCGACCGCGACGATGATCTGGATGATCCAGACGTTCAGCGCCTGCGAAACATTGACGCCGGGATTGGCGCCGCGCCCCCAGGCACGCGTGACGATGCGTAACGGTGCGCGCAGCAGCAGGGTGAACCAATGCGGCACCAGTGCCATTGCGAGCGCGGCCAGCGCCACCGGCAACGCCAGCAGCGCCAAATTATGCAGGGCGTAGCCCGCCACGAGCTGATGGACTTGGCGGCTGTCATCGAGGCTGTAGGTATCGCCGGCATAGGTCAGCGGCACGAAATGCACGCCCGCAAGCCAGACGATGTGCGGGATCATCGCCACCACCATGGTCACGATCGCCACCCACGGCGCCGGCGACAGCAGGAATCGCAGCCGATCGGGATGAATCAGCGCGGCAAGGCCGATGGCGCCGATCATGGTCAGCACCCAGTATTTCGTCATCAGCGCCAGCGCGCCGGCGAGCCCGAACCAGATACCGGACTGCCAGGTCCGCTTCTCGAAGGCGTTGAGATAGGCGAGCACGAGCAGCGGCAGCGTGACGAGCTGGAGCAGGTCGGGGTTGTACTTGAAACCCTTGAAATTGAAGATCGGATAGAGCGCGACCATCACCACGACCAGGAACGCGCGCCGCGCGTCCACGACGCGCAAGCTCAGCAGCCAGCAGATCACCATGCCGACGCCGACGGTCGCCATCGCCAGCGCATAGGTCGCCCAGTCCGCCGCCGGGAACACCTTGAACCAGAGGCCGGCGACCCAGCCCGACAGCGGCGGGTGCTTGCCGTAGCCCCACAGGAACTCCTGGCCCCAGCCATAGGCTTCTGCGACGTCCATGTGAACGTCCTGCGCTGCCTTGAGATTGATCAGGATGAAGGTCCAGATCACGGCATGCAGGATGGCGAGCTGGATCACCAGCCAGAGCCGCGCTTCGGGCCGGATCGCGCAGGCAACCAGCCAGGCCCGGAAGCGGTTAAAGCTCACCCGGGCTTTTACGCGTGTTCGGGCGGAGGGGATCGAGGTCGTGGACATGAGCCTGGACATGGGCCGTTGCGTAGCGCGTTTTGAGCCCTCGTGGAATCAGCTTGGCGTGAAGAAAGGCCCTGAAAATACAGCAATATGGTTGCCGCACGGGGATGTGAGTGGTATCCCGCGCCCATGACGACCGTCCCCATTTCCAACATCCGCAACTTCTCCATCGTCGCCCATATCGACCATGGCAAGTCGACGCTGGCCGACCGCCTGATCCAGATGACCGGCGGCCTCACCGACCGCGAAATGGCGGGCAAGGAGCAGGTGCTCGATTCCATGGACATCGAGCGCGAGCGCGGCATCACCATCAAGGCGCAGACGGTCCGCCTCGCCTACCACGCCAAGGACGGCAAGGACTACATCTTCAACCTGATGGACACGCCCGGCCATGTCGACTTCGCCTACGAAGTCTCGCGGTCGCTGGCGGCCTGCGAGGGTTCCCTGCTGGTGGTCGACGCCAGCCAGGGCGTCGAAGCGCAGACGCTCGCCAACGTCTACCAGGCGCTCGACAACAACCACGAGATCGTCCCGGTCCTGAACAAGGTCGACCTTCCCGCGGCCGAACCCGAGAAGATCAAGCAGCAGATCGAGGACGTCATCGGCATCGATGCTTCCGACGCCGTGATGATCTCGGCCAAGACCGGCCTCGGCGTCCCCGACGTGCTGGAAGCCATCGTCACCCGCCTGCCGCCGCCGAAGGGCGATCGCGAGGCGACCTTGAAGGCGCTGCTGGTCGACAGCTGGTACGACGTCTATCTCGGCGTGGTCGTGCTGATCCGCGTGGTCGACGGCGTCATGAAGAAGAACCAGCGCATCCGCATGATGGGCACAGGCGCGGCCTATGACGTCGAGCGCGTCGGCTTCTTCACCCCGAAGATGGAGCAGGTCGACGAGCTCGGCCCCGGCGAGATCGGCTTCATCACCGCGGCGATCAAGGAAGTCGCCGACACCCGCGTCGGCGACACCATCACCGACGACAGGAAGCCGGTCACCGAAATGCTGCCGGGCTTCAAGCCGGCGATTCCGGTGGTGTTCTGCGGCCTGTTCCCGGCCGACGCCAATGACTTCGAAACGCTGCGCGGGGCGATGGGCAAGTTGCGCCTCAACGACGCGAGCTTCTCCTACGAGATGGAAACCTCGGCCGCGCTCGGCTTCGGCTTCCGCTGCGGCTTCCTCGGGCTATTGCACCTCGAGATCATCCAGGAGCGGCTGTCGCGCGAGTTCGACCTCAACCTGATCGCGACCGCGCCAAGCGTGATCTACAAGATGCACCTGACCGACGGCCAGGAGATCTCGATCCACAATCCCGTCGACATGCCCGACGTGGTCAAGATCGCCGATATCGAGGAGCCCTGGATCGAGGCCACCATCCTCACTCCCGACGAATATCTCGGCAGCGTGTTGAAGCTGTGCCAGGACCGCCGCGGCGCGCAGAAGGAGCTGACCTATGTCGGCTCCCGCGCCATGGTGAAGTACGATCTGCCGCTCAACGAAGTCGTGTTCGACTTCTACGACCGCCTGAAATCGGTCTCGAAAGGCTACGCCTCGTTCGACTATCACCTGACCGACTACAAGGTGGCCGATCTCGTCAAGATGCAGATCCTGGTCAACAACGAGCCGGTCGACGCGCTGTCGATGCTGGTGCATCGCACCCGCGCGGAGGGGCGCGGCCGCGCCATGGTCGAGAAGATGAAGGAGCTGATCCCGCCGCACATGTTCCAGATCCCGATCCAGGCGGCGATCGGCGGCAAGGTGATCGCGCGCGAGACGGTGCGCGCCCTGCGCAAGGACGTCACCGCGAAGTGCTACGGCGGCGACATCACGCGTAAGCGGAAACTTCTGGAGAAGCAGAAGGAAGGCAAGAAGAAGATGCGGCAGTTCGGCAAGGTCGACATCCCGCAGGAAGCCTTCATTGCCGCGCTGAAGGTGGATAGCTGAGGGGAACGCTCAGGCCACTCCGGGCCCAACGAGATTGGGGCCGGCCCGGCCTATCGGGGGCCGACAAGCAAAATTCGCGAAAACAACCCCATGCACAGTAGCCGGCCCCGTGTCGGCATTGGGCTTTTTCGATTTTACGAAATCGATTTGACCCGTCGGGCAAAACAGGGGCATGATGACATCATGGGAGCGGGTGTGCAGCAGGCGTCCATCAGAACGCACCATCTCGACCGCCGACCGATCGGCAACCTCTGAATTCGATATCCAGGCGCCACGTCGGTGACGGCTTGCGCCGGCTACTGGCCCGTCAGCCGACCTGCCAAGCACTGCTCCTCGAAGACCGCTTTTGACCCGAGGCGGACGTTGCAGGCAGAGCTTACCGTCATAGTGGGCTTCGTTGGGTGCTGCTCGCTCTGACTGTAAACCTACGGTGCGTTGATCGGTGCAACGCAACGTCGCATAGCAAAGGTTACCCCGCCGGGGTATTCTGGTTTGCCTCGACACGCAGGGGGTCACCATGCGCTTCGGAATCAGAACCCTGATAGCCTGCCTCGTTCTTTGTCCTTGGCATTTGGCCACAGCTATCGGAGCTGACGTCAAACAGGTAAGCGTCAACGGCGCGCAATTTGCCTATATCGAGGTTGGGCAAGGCGATCCCGTTGTTTTGGTGCACGGCGGACTTCAGGATTATCGTTTTTGGAATGCGCATCTTCCCTTGTTCGCGAAAAGCTACCGTGCCATCGCCTATAGCCGGCAGAACCATTTTCCGAACGCAACGAGTGGGGACGGTCTGCCTGATGCGGCGGCAGACGTTCACGGTGAGGATTTGGCCGCCATCCTGGCAGGGCTCGGCGTGAAACGAGCTCACATAGTTGCTCACTCGGCCGGCGCACATGCCGCGCTGTTCTTTGCCTTCAATCATCCTGAGATGGTGCAAACGCTGATCATCAATGAACCCCCGGCTACAGGCTTGCTCGCCGGAACACCCGGAGGCGCGGAGGTCTTGAAGGAATGGAACGTTCGATTTGCGTCCACACGGGAGGCATTCCGAAAAGGCGAGATCGATGCCGGGCTGCGGCTCTTCGCCGAAGCTGTCGGCGGGCCCGGCACCTACGACCGGCGGTCCGAGAGTGATCGCAAGATGATGTCGGACAATGCGCTGTCTTCTGTCGCGGACGTGATAGCCACCCGCCCGCGTCCGGTGTTCACCTGTGACATGGCAAAGCGCATCTCGGCGCCGACGCTTGTGACAAATGGTGAGCGCACTCCGGAGTTCTTCCAACGCATCGTGGACGAACTGGAACGATGCCTGCCTCAACGAACTCGAGTCAAAATTCCCGGCTCATCTCACACCGTTCCAGGAGAGGCCCCTAACGCCTACGACGAGGTCGTACTGGCCTTCATCGCGAGCCACTAGCAAGGTGCGGCTGCTCGTGTGCTCACTGAGATTCTTAGTCTGGTAACCGCACGCTCCACTTCTCTCTTTCGCCATTCGCCGGTATCCACGGGCGATGAAGTGATTGAATGACGCAGCGCGACTTCCGCTTTTGGCCCGTGTGAGACATGGCGGTGCATTCCGACGATTTCCGTTCACAGGGGTAAACCGGAAGAGAGCGGCACGCGGCCATAGTGACGCGATAGACCGATCGCCGACATCATCCCTCCGGTACTCCGGCAATGTGCATTCCCTTAACAAAGCGCTTGATTCCTGCGACGAACGTCGCCTCGCCGCTCACTGAAACGCCTTTGACGCGACGGATGGTAAACGCTGGATCGAGCGCAAGTCCCGTTTTCGCCGCGACTTGCGCTTCGTCCAGCCTTCCAAGAAGTGCGAGCGCTGCAGCGTATCCGAAATGCAAAAGCGGATAGTTTCGATTGGCTTCGATTCCTCGAGCAAACCAGACCGCTGCTTCAGCGTCGGCAGCGATCAGCAGCTTGGCAAAGGCCGCCGTATTCATCCATCGAAAGGCGGAGATATCGCGAGGGGACAGCCGCAGCGCTTCATTGATGTGGGACTCCGTATCCGCAGCGCAACCCATATAATTTTTGGCGACGCCCAGCATCTCGTGAGCGTCAGCCAAATTGCGGTCCAGGGCCAAGGCTCGCTCGCACTCAGCCATGCCTCGGGCCACGCGGTTCGTACAGATGAGTACGACGGCTAAGGTGAAATGAGCCCAGGCATGGTCCGGAGCGAGGCACAGCGCCCTCAGCACTTTTGTCTCTGCCGCTGTCAGATGTTCGTGGGGATGGTCGGTTAGGAACAACACTCCAAGTGCGGCCTCGACCGTCGCCGTCCAGCTCAAGGCGTCGATATTGTTGGGATCAATCGCCAAGGCTTGTTCAAAAAAAAGGCGAGCTTCTGCCAAATATTCGGGTGTCAATCCTTTGTTCCAGGAATAGCGGCCCTGGAAATAGAGATCGGCAGCATCGGGATTCAGCGTTCTTGCCGCGCGCCGCGACTCTGCGACAACGAGTTGGACGTCTAGAGTCCGCGCAATCCTGGCTACGATTTCGTCCTGCATATCGAGCAGATCGGCGAAGGGCTTGTCGAAGCGGTCGGCCCACAAATGATTGCCCGTCGTCGCGTCGATTAATTGAACGTTCACCCGGAGACGATTGTCGCAACGCTGCACCGAGCCTTCGAGCGCGTAGCGAACATTCAACTCACGACCAATCTGCCTGACATCGACCGATTTGCCTTTGTAGGTGAACGCGGTGTGTTGGCCGATGACAAATGAGCCGCTGATGCGTGATAAGTCCGTGGTGAGGCTCCCGGTCACACCATCAACAAAGTAGTCCTGCTCGGGGGCGCTGCTGAGGTTCGCGAAGGGCAACACAACGATGGAAAGGCGAGGTGGCGAAAGCGACCTCTGCGCTGCATCATCGTTCTGCGCCACATAGCCAGGGGGGATGGTTGTGGGCCTTTGCGCCTCCTGCACTGTGCCAACAAAGCGGAAACCCTTGCGGGGCATCGTCTTTATCAGACGCTGTCTCTCGCCCGTGTCGCCAATTGCGCCGCGAGCAGCATTCATGCGCGTCGTGAGCGCGGCATCCGAGACGATGCGACCACTCCAGACAGCACCGAGGAGGTCGTCCTTGCTGACAACCCGCTCCCTGTTGCAAATGAGATATAGGAGCAAGTCAAACGTCTGTGGCGCAGTCGCAATCAGCTCGGCTCCGCAGCGCAGCTCGCGCTGGTCCGCGTCCAATACGTAGTCTTCGAAGAGATAGCGCAAGGCCGTCTTCTCCGCCCGATAGACCACATTTCTTCCCAAACGCGCTCATCGCAGAAGGACACCAAGAATAGGCCGGAGACGAGAGAAAAGTAAGCTGTTCGTTCAGGGATGACCGACGGCGGCCGATATGGAGCGGCTAGGCATTTCCGCTCGTGCCCCATCGCTTCCGTTGACGCGGTGCAGCTATGTCGGGTGATGGCGGCAGAGCGGAAGTTTGCCCCTGAGCGCCAAACCGACGCTTTTGACCCAACCCGGACATCGCAGAGCCACCTTTGATTTTCAGTATGGCCTTTTAGACGCTAAGCTGCGTTGACCTAGACTCTAGCTAGGGGCGAACATGAGGCGGCGTGCTTTTCTCGGTGCCATTTGTGGTGCGGTAGCATTGCCGCGGCTGGCTGCGGTTGCGGAGAGCGCCAAGAAGAAACGTCTTGCTATTTTCGTCCCGTCAGAGCCGAGCGCGGACTGGCACGAGCTTAGCGGGAAAAAATATCCTCGAGCGCTCTTCGCCGAGCTGCGACGGTTGGGACAGATCGAGGGACAAAACCTCAAAGTCGAAAGTTATGGACGAGAGCAAAACACGTCCGGCCTCGAGGCCTTGGCGACGGAAATCGTTAGCAGCAACCCGGACGTCATTCTCCTCGGTGGTCCTGGCGCACTCATCTTCAAAAAACTGACATCGCGTATTCCAATCGTAACGATAACTGCCGACCCCGTTCGACTGGGAATTGCCGAAAGTCTGGCTCGCCCGGGCGGAAATTTTACGGGAGCCAGCATCGACGCCGGTCCATCAATTCATGGAAAGCGGATTGCACTGCTGCGCGAAATCTTTCCTTCAATATCAAAACTTGGCTTGCTCGCTCTTCACATCCAATACAGCGGGCTCGTCAAGGGTTCGCCTATCCCCGCAGCGGCCCAGGAGGCTGGCCTACCTATCGCGGTGTCACTACTGGATGTTGGTGCTCAAGAAAATGACTGGCGGGCAGCGGTAGAGAGCCTTTCCGGCGAAGGCGCAAATGCAGTCATGGTGGTCGACTCCCCTGAAACTTTTCAAAACAGCGCTTTGATCGCCAAGTTGCTGACCGACGCGAGACTTCCGGCGATTTTCGCGTTCACCGAATCCGTCGAAGCCGGGGGCCTAATGGCCTACTCCTTTGATCTAGTCGAATTGTATAAGCGCGCTGCCAACAACATCGACGCAATTTTCCGCGGAGCAAAAGCTGGCGATATTCCATTCTACCAAGTGACCAAATTCGATCTGTCCATCAACTTGAAGACGGCCAGGCAGCTGGGCCTTTCCGTCCCTCCTGCACTCGCGGCCAGTGCCGACAAGGTCATCGAGTGAACAGGTTCGGTGATGGCCCGCGGGTGACATGCCCGCGCAGTCTGACGATTTCCGTTCACAGGGGCAGACCGGAAGGGAGCGGCACGCGGCCATAGTGACGCGATTGATGCGAAGGCGACACACGGCGAGCTTCAACTTCGGGACGTCAACCCTATTGGCCAATCGTAGTTCGACCGCGAAGATTGCTGAGCCTGCTTCAAGTAGGCTTCAACCTCACGCAGGTCGTTCTGCGGAGGAAATGACAGGAGAGCCTGAGACGGACTGCACCACGGATAGGGAAGCGAGGATAGCCAGCGCATCACGCCATCGAGTTCGGCGCCCGATAAGACTTTCATGACTTCAATGGTGATCACCAGCCTCACCACTTTTCCGTGCTCATTGAAATGCCAGTCGTAACGTCCGCATCCAACTCGCAGCGGTTGCCCGCTGGCCTTGGCGGACATCCCCACCAACCAATGGCACTGAAAGCGCGCTCGGTCAGTCTCGGAAGGCTGGGATAGGCAGAACGTGTAGATGTTTTCGTATTCGACACCAAAACGACGCACCAAAATTTCTTCCACGGCGTTCAAGCCGGAAGCCGTGTTGGGGAACGAAATGGCGTCGGTCTTGACCACCATTTCGAGTGCAATGTCTTCAGAGAACGCCTGCCTCATCAAGAACGGTCGGTTGCCGTCCTTGGCCAGGATGTAGGTTCTTACTGCTTCGGCAGGTGTGGGCATGGTGCCTCAGGCTAGCACACTCGGGCTACGAACGGGAATGTCCGCTTCTCGCCCATCAGCGAAGTGGCGACACCTTTCATTGAGGCTCGCTTCGTGGGGTAGAGCGGACTGACTTTGCTCACTCTGCGTTCTCCGCATTTTGACTCAATTGAGCCATCGGTCGCGTTCCAGCGTACCCAATATGAAGGGCTACAACCCGCCGATTCAGGCACCGACCAAATTTGACTGGTGATCAAGTCAAGACCGCCAAAAAGCGCTCGACCTCGACGTGTCGTTGCATCTCCAGCGGTCCACCGACGAGGTGATCAAACCAAATGAGAGATGCTGTTCGCCGCCGGTTCCAGCCAGCCGATGATCTCTTTGTTGACGTGGTGAATTGCGAGTGCGAGGTGCATGTCGGTGGACTTAACGCCGCCGAAGCAGATGACTCCGCAATCGTTGAAGCGGTGGGGATTGGTGCAGTCATCCGCCCAGGGACCTGGTTACGTGCCAGTCGTCACAATGCAGTTGATCACAGACGGGTAATCACTTTGCTCCTGTAAGCGAATAAATTCTTTGATTGCGCGATAACACGTCGGCATCGACGCACTTCCACCCATGCTTTGGTTCGCCCAACGATCCAACATGACATGCGTCTTGACGATTTCTGCGTTCGCCGCGCGCAGGATTCCGATGGAAGGCGCAGCCGTTTCAAACAGATACTTGTGGAAGCTGATCACGAAAGTATCGCTTCTCGGCATCCCGTCGCCATACGGAAGAAGGTCCACATCCCGCACAGTCTTTATATTTTTATAGAGCCACTGCGAATCGATCAACGCTTTCCCAATCCCTCTTCCCTCAACGCCAAGCGGAGCAACCCACTCGGGGCCCGGGGCTATGGTGGACCAAAAGATCACGCGATCATCACGGCGGTTCTCCATCGCCTTGAGCATGCAGAGGAATCGTTCCTTTTGTGGATCGGTCGAATGCTCCACCTCGTACTGGAGCTTCTTGAGTTTGTCGGGCCAGGGTATGGGTTTAGGTGGGGGCGGAGGCGGCACAGCGGGAAGATAGATTTTGCGCAGCTTCGGGTCAGCCCCGATAAACGCGTAATTGCGCCCCCCGTCACGGCTGTGGCGGCAACCCACGAGCTCTCGCAAATACCAATTCACCTCCTCAGGAACGTGCGTTTGGAAATTGAACTCGATTAACGCCCACGCATCTATGTGCTCGCGCGCCGCAATTTTCCACCAGTCGTCCGTATCCAAGACCGGATATTCGCGCCCGCCTTTGGGCGGCCACAAGCCGCGTTTTTGCACTGGATTAATAGGAACTTTGATATTGACCATTCAACACCTCCCGCACAGTCCGAACCGTAGCGCGATACGCACCGACCACGGCGGCGAAAGAAATGAAGTTTCGCCGGAACATCGTAATGGCAACACGTCGGCGACGCGCCGGATATGAACTATCTCACATTTGTTCTGGCGCCAGCCGCTCGCGGACAATGTCACCCCTTGGCCCGTCAGCGAAGTGGCGACACCTTTCATTGAGGTCCGCTTAGGGGTAGAGCGGACTGACTTTGCTCACTCTGAGTTCTTCGCATTTTGACCCAAGTCGGACATCAGCACTCGGGCACCCCGGCCAACCGCATGCCCTCATAGACGCGCTCACGCCTGGCGAGGTAACTCGGATTGTCGCTGTATAGGCTAGCGCGGAAGCGACGAATGGTGAAATTTGGTTGGAGCGTCAATCCGGCCTGCGCTACAGCGCGCGCCTCATCCAGCTGCCCGACAAGCGCTAGGGCCGCAGCGAGAAAAAAATGCGTGAAGGGAAAATTCCGGTTGGCCTCAAGGCTGCGCCGCAACCATGCGACCGCATCGGCATCGGCACCGAGCCAGAACTTGGCGAGGCCCATGACCATCATCCACCGGTAAGCAAAGGTGTCGCGAGGCGAGAGACGAAGCGCGTCATGGATGTGGGCCTCGGTTTCCTCAGCGCGACCAAGATGAAACTTGCCACGACCGATCCAGCCATGAGCGTTAGCCAATTTCGATCCAACACCAACGCCCGCTCGCATTCGGCAATCCCTTGGGCCGCGCGGAATGTGAAAATATACACCACGCCCAGATACATGTGAGCCTGCGCGTGCTGTGGAGCCATTGACAGAGCCTTGTTTAGGGCCGTCTCGGCCGCCGCCAGGGACGCGGCTCGGTCTTCCGTAAAGAAGTTAACGCCCATAGAGTAGTCAACTATGGCCGTGCCAACCAGTGCTTCGATACTGCCGGGATCAAGCGCCAAGACGCGTTCGAAAAAGCCACGCGCTTGCGTCAGGTGCTCGAGGGTCACTCCCTTGTTTAAGTGAGCGATGCCCTGGAAATACAAATCCATCGCGTCGGGACGTACAGAGTGTTCTGCCCGTCGGGCCTCAATTTCAACAAGCTGGGCATCCAGCGTGTTGGCTAACCGCGACACAATTTCGTCCTGCATGTCGAACAGATCAGCGATGGGCTTGTCGAAACGCTCGGCCCATAGGTGGTTGCCACTTTCGGCATCGACAAGCTGCACGTTCACCCGAAGCCAGTTCCCACTGCGCTGCACGGAGCCTTCGAGCACGTAACGGACGTTCAACTCGCGCCCGATCTTCCTGAGGTCGACTGCTTTATCCTTGTACGTGAAGGCGGTGTGTCGGCCGATCACGAATGAACCGGAGATGCGCGACAAATCCGTGGTCAAACTCTCGGTCACGCCATCAACGAAATAGCCCTGCTCGGGATCTCCGCTGAGATTAGCGAACGGCAGCACAACAATGGAAAGGCGATGTGCTGAAGACGACGTCTCTGCAGTCACGCCACCACACGTCGCCGAACCAGCCTGCTCGGCCGGGCTCCCCTGTGTTTCTTCCTGCACGGCCCCAACGAAACGGAAGCCTTTGCGCGGCAGCGTCTTGATCAGAAGCTGCTTCTCACCGGTGTCGCCGATCGCGCCTCGGACGGCATTGAGACGGGTCGTCAATGCAGCATCAGAGACGGAGCGGTTGTCCCAGATGGCGCGGATCAGGTCGTCCTTGCTGACGACGCGCTCCCTGTTGCGGATCAGGTAGTCGAGCAGGTCGAAGACCTGTGGCGCGAGAGGGATCATCTTGGCGCCGCGACACAGCTCACGCCGGTCTGTGTCAAATGTGTAGTTCTCGAAGAGATAGCGCACAGCCATTCCCCTCGTGGCCTAGCTCGCTGAGGGACGTCAACCACGCATAAGCTATGCCGCCAGTAAGCAAAATGTAAGCCGCTCAAGGTGGTGATTGTCTGCTTCTGGCCCATCGCGACAATTGTGGGAGGCTTGCCGAGGTCCCCTGTTAGAGGCGGAGCCGACTTGATTTGCTCACTGCAAGTATTGCTGCTCGTGACCCGAAGGCGACAGATCCCCATTGCGGCCTGCTCGTGTACAGCTCGCCAATTGTGGGTTAGGTTCAGGCGTTGTCGTGTGCCGCACGTAGCTGATCCTCCGGCAGGCCTGGGAGTTGGTCATGCAGCCGATGAACGAGGTCCCGTTCGAGACGTCCCTGGCTGAATATGCCGAAGACATGCTCGACGCCTGTACGCGATGCGGGAAATGCGTCGAGGCCTGTCCGAGTGTCGAGCCGGCCGGCATCTCGCGGACGACAAAGTCCGAAGACATCATCGGCGGCATTCTCGAGCTGGTCCGTACCGGCAACGGCCCGGAAGCGTCGCGCAAATGGGCGCAGTCTTGCATGCGGAGCGGGGCATGCATCAAGGCGTGCAGCTATGGCGTCAATCCGCGTTTCCTGCTGAGCATGGCGCGGCTTGGCATCGCGAAGTCGGACAATGAGCTTGCCGAACGGCGCCGCCGGGGTGTCGAGAGGTACCGCGACGGCAGTCGTGGCGTGAACATGCTTTCGCGCCTGCAACTCGATGCGGACGTGCTCGAACGACTGGGTCAGAGATCGGCGTCGGTCGCTACGCCCGTTGAGGCGCCGGATTTCGTGTTTTACACCGGCTGCAATGTGCTCAAGACGCCGCACATCGCCTTGCTTGCCCTCGATATCATGGACGCGCTCGGCGTCAGTTACCAGGTGATGGGCGGACCGAGCCATTGTTGCGGCATTCTCCAGCTCAAGTCTGGCGACGCAGAGATGGCCGGTCGTATGGGATCGAGTACGATGGAAAAGCTGTCGCATTCGAACTCGGGGCAGGTGATCTCCTGGTGCCCGTCGTGCTACGTCCAGTACACGGAGACCATCCTGCCAACGGTGGAGCGACAGCACGGGTCCCGCCCGTTCGAGATGAACCCGTTCATGCGCTTTCTCGGCGACCGGCTGGTGCAGCTCAAGCCGCACCTTCAACGCAGGGTCGAAATGCGGGTCGCGCTGCACAGGCATCCCGGCGTGGCCGGCGTCGTGGAATCCGCCGCTGAAATCTTGACGGCGGTACCCGGTATCGAGCTCGTCGATCTGAACCAGCCGGCGGTGGGTTTGCAAAGCGTGGATGTCGGCGCGCTTCCAAAGTACAAGCGCGAATTGCAACTCATGGAGCTTGAGGCGGCGCGCGATGCAGGTGTCGATGCACTGGTCGCGGTCTATCATTCCGATCATCGCGAACTGTGCGGGCACGAGCGCGACTGGCCATTCCGTATCGTCAATATCCTTGAAGTGGTCGGCGAAAGCATGGGCCTGCATCGGCACGATCGCTACAAAGAGCTCAAGATCATGCAGGACGCCGACCAGATCGTCGCCGACTGTAGCGACCTGATCGCAAAGCACTCGCTTGATCCCGACAATGCGCGTGACGTGGTGGTGAAGGTGTTGCTTGGCGACCAGCCGCTTCCCCTGAGGCGTGGCGCGCCCCCGGAGACGCGCGCGGGGGGCGTGGAGCCGTCGTAGCAGCTTGACGTCACCTGCTGGCCCATCGCGCCAGTGAGCCCGGCGCAAACCGGAGGTCGCCGGCTAAGGGGGCAACCGACGCGGCTGCCCCCGAAGCCGGCTATTCCTCGACTGTCAGTTTCCGTCACGTGCACCGCGCGGAAAGCCGACGACGCCCGTCAGGGACCGCCCTCTCCTGCCCCCCGCACGGCTTCACGACGTCTTCTGCTTCGCCTGCACGTGTCGTGCGAAGTTGTCGAGGATGGCCTGCCAGCCGCCCTGCTGCTGCTCAACCGAGTGCGTCGGTTCGCTATCGAAGACGACGCGGACGACGACGCCCTTCGCCCCGGGCACGAACTCGACTTCGGCCTTGCGATCGCCGAATGAATATTCGATCAGCTTGTGTTCGACGATCGTCGTGTAAGTCCCGGCGAAGTCAAAGCCCATGCTGCCGTCCTTGGCTTCCATGCGCGACGAGAAGAGCCCGCCTTCCCGCAGGTCGACCGTAGCCTTGGTCGTATGCCAGTCGTCGGACGCGGCGTTCCACGCCATGATGTCAGCAGGTGTCGTATAGGCACGCCAGACCTGATCGATGGGGGCTGCTACGGTGGTTTCGACGGTGATCCTCATGAACATAAGCTCCTGGTTCGATTTTCTAGGTGACGGCATCACTGACGTGTGCGGGGTCCATCCAAGGACGATCGAGACTGGTCCAATCCGACAGGGTCGAGCCGTCAAAGCGTTGAAAACACAAAAATGTCAAAACGTCTGTTGGCCACCCACCAGCGGCCGCGAACAAATTGGGGATGAGGGTCACATTTGTTCGATGCGGCTCGCGGCCATTGAACCCGACCCGGGCTCGACGACACTACCTCCCTGCGTCCTAAACGGACCCGCCCATCCGTGGGCGATACGGGGGAATGTCTGTCATGCGAAAGCGAAACTGGCGATTGATTGCCGTAGGCTCAGTGCTGCTGGTGCTCGCCGTCCTGTTCTTCCTCTCGATGCGGGACATGACGCCGTGGTCCAATGATCCTGCCGCCCTGATGCGCACGGTCGGAGAGGTCTCGGGCGCCGTCGGCGGCATCAGCCTCGTCATGATCGTCTTCGGTCTGATCGGCCGGAAAGCGCCGGCCTGACCAACGTCGTTCCGGAAGGCCGCGCCGCGGCGGCATCACGCCTGCGCGATGACAGGGAATAGCAGGTCTTCGATGCAAATCTGAATGTCTGAACCGCACATGCAGGGCGGGATGCATTTGGAGACACCTATGATCACCTCAAAGATGCTGATTGTGGTCACGATCGTATCGACGATGGGCGCAGCTTCGGCGCAACCTTTCCACCCGTCGCTGCCCGGAAAGGAAACGACCACCAGGCCGTGGACGGCCCCGGTCGGTCACCGCCAGCCCCACACCTCCGACGTGCCCTCGGCAAGTCTGGGATTGCTGGATTTCCTCGACCAGGAGGATGCCGACGTCGATCGCAAGATCTCCGGCGTCTGCCGGGGCTGCTGATCGAACCAGCGCCAAGGCCTGATGGCAAGGCCTGATAGGATGAGACTCGACTGCCGTCCCAACGGACGGCAGTAGTGCCCGACCTTTCGGAATTCGACCAGGCTGAACGAGCCGACACCGCTGGTGCCGACGAAGGCGAAGCCGGCCAGGACGCCAAGCCTGCGGTACTCGGCTTCCGTCCGCTCGCGGCCGCCAGGTCCCCGCAGCATATTGAGGTCGCTCATGGCGCAGGAGCGGTCCTGGGCCTCGGTCGTCGCAGGCTCCGGCATGATCCGCTCGATCACGATCAACGTTCCGCTGGCCGGCAGCGCGTCCCGGCAGTTGCGCAGAATGACCTCGCAACGATCGTCTCTCCAATTGTGCAGGATGCTCTTCATCAGGATCGTGTCGGCGCCGCCCAGGACCTTCTCGAAGAAGCTGCCGGCGACGAACCGGCAGCGATTGGCGATGCCTAGCCGGTCAAAATGCGCCCGCGCTCCCGCCTCGCAGCGCGCCAGGTCGAAGGCGATGCCCTCAAGATGCGGGTTGTGCTGGAGCACGCCGCCGATCAATTCGCCAGTGCCGCCACCGAGGTCCATGACAACGCGCGCGGTCGCGAAGTCGTGGGCCGCGATGATCCTTGGAACGATGCTCCGCGTCAGGCTGACCATCGCGGCGTTGAAGCGGCGGGTGAATTCCGGCGCATTGCTCGTCGCGGCATAGCGATCGTCGCCATCGCCGCGCAGCTCGCCCGCGCTCTTGCCGGAGCGAACCGAATCGACCAATCCGATCCAGGATTGCGCGAGCATCTCGCCCTCGAACAGAACCCAGTCCTTGAAGGAGGGGTCGGCGGTCTCGTCGAGCTGCCGGCCGAGCTCGGTCATGGCAAATCGATCCCGGCCTGCCTGCCTGCACAGGCCAAGTGTCGTCAGGCCAACGAGCAATCGGCGCAGCGCGCTTTCATCGGCGGACACCAGCCGGGCGAGCTCGGCCACCGATTTCGCCTCATCGCCGATGGCCTCGGCGAGATTGAGCTTCGCCGCCGCATAGATCACCGCGGTGATGCGATGCGACTGCACGAGATCATGCACGGATGCCGGCCCGCTCATGTATTGCCTCCTGTCAATGCCGCTTCAATCGGTCGGGACGAACCCCGTTGCCTGCACGATCGCCTTCCACCGGTCGGATTCGGATGCGATCAGCCGGGCGAAGTCTTCCATGGCGATCGCGTCGGGCTCGACCGCCAGCTTTGCCATGCCGGCCTTGACCTCGTCGGTGCGCAAGGCCGCCTGGATCGCGGTGTTGAGCTTATCGACGATCGGCGCCGGCGTCTTGGCCGGAACGAAGAACGCAAACCATGTGAGGTCCTCGAGCGACGGATATCCGGCCTCCCGCATCGTCGGTACCGCCGGAACAAACGGGCAGCGACGCGGCCCGGTGGTCGCCAGCGCACGAAGATCGCCGGACTGGACGAGTCCGAGCGAGCTGCCGATCGGCATGACGGTCGCGGCAATCACGCCCTTGACCAGATCCTGAATCGCGCCACCGCCCTGATAGGGCACGTGAAGAAAATCGAACCCGGCGGTGCGGCCCAGCGTCGTACCAAGAAAATGCAGCGAGGTTCCGGCGCCCGGCGAACCAAAGGTGGCGTGCTTCGGATTGGCGCGGCACCAGGCCACGAAGTCCGCCAGCGTCTTGACGTCGGCCGGTACGCTGGGACCGACCGTCAGCAATGTCGGGGTCGAGGCGACAGTCGACACGGGCGTGAAATCCCGTGGATGGTATCTCAGTGTCTTGTAGACGTGCGGAAAGAACATCATGAAGCCGAGCGGCGCGAACAGCATGACCGATCCGTCGGCGTCGGCGCTCTTCACCGCCTCCACCGCGATGCGACCGGCCGCGCCGGGACGGGTCTCGACCACAATGGTTTCCGCATAGCCGCTCATCTGGCCGGCCACGAGCCGCGCCAGCCCATCCTGCAGCCCGGGCGTGAAGCCCGTCAGGATATGCACGGTTCTCGCGATCGGCTGTGCGAGAGCCCGCGGTGAAATATGCGTAGCGGCGAACGCCGCGGCAGCCGCCGACAACACATCACGACGCGTGATCATCACCCGTTTCCCTGATCGAGCCCAGACCAAATGAGATCGCGGCATGCTACCTGGCCATCGCTGCGGCCTCGGGAGCCACGGATGAACCGGGCCGCACGAACACGAAACGGGATATCGCAGATATCTGCGTATCCTCACGGCCATCCTGGCCGATCAAAATGAGGCCTGCTCCGCCATTCGCCACCGTCAGGACGACCGCTTCGCCCGCCCACGTCCCGATCGGCGCCATCCCGATGGTGAGAAACTCACCGATCGGCTGGTCCAAATACTGGAGTCTCAGCTGCGGCGCGATTTCGGCGGGCGCCAGTGCAAGACCGAGCTGTTGTGCACGCGCATAGATTTCCCGCAGCGAAGCCTCGCCTTGAAAGCCGAGTTCGGCAACCGACACGGCAACAAGCTCAACCTCCGCCTTCTTGCGACTCAGAGTGAAGGCCGGTCGAGCGAGTATCTCATCGGCCGCGTTTCCGACGCCACAGCCCATTGCACTCATCGCGCTGCGAAGAGCGAAAGTATCCGTGAATGTTCCTATCCGGATCGTCTTCCACACCAGGACATCTGCAGCGGAGCTGATCGGAATCTCCGATCTGGGAGCCGGCGGATCGACCTTGACCGCCAGCTGTCTCCGCAGAACATCCTGGGCCGTGCATTGAGCCTCGACGCGATCTACGGAAATCAAGCCGAGCATGTTGAAAAGCGACAGGATCGCAAGCGCACTACCAATGCGCCAGGGTGCCGGACGATCGGGCTTTGCGCGGCCTTGCTGCAGGGCAACGTAGTCAATCTCGGCGCGCGTCGCGCCGACATCCATCAACTCCCGATCGCTGAGGGCACAGAGAGCGGTTTGTACCTTCAGCCGTCTTCGGCGCTTCTGCCATGCGCTCCAGACCCGCAGGAAAAGGCTGGTCACTTGCTGCACGGGTGTGGCAGTCCGTCGCACCTGCGCAACGCCGTTGATGGTACTCATCGGCGATATCCCTTGGCGATACCTTTACCGAGGGCAGGATGTCAGGACTTCGCCGGGCACGCTTGACGTGCAGCTTACATTTTCCTGACCGGCGCCTTACTTTACGCCCCAGCAGGTGCAGAGGCGGCTTCATCCAGCGACCGGAGTGGCAATTTGCGCTATCTCTTCGATGAATACGTGCTCGACACGGATCGGCGCGAGCTGCATCGCGGAGCCGATGCTGTTTCCGTTGCGCCACAGGTCTTCGACATTCTCGACTATCTGATCGGCAACAGGGAGCGTGTCGTCAGCAAAGACGACCTCATGAACGCGATCTGGAAGGGGCGCATCGTATCGGAGGCCGCGCTTGCGACCCGCATCAATGGCGTCCGCACGGCAGTCGGCGATTGCGGGGAAGCGCAGCGCCTGATCAAGACGATCCCGCGCAAGGGCTTCCGTTTCGTCGGAGCCGTTCGGGAAGTACGGGAGCCGGATCCTTCAACCGTCCCTCACCGGTCAGAAGCGAGAACAGTGCCCCTCCCGCTACCGGATAAGCCCTCGATTGCCGTACTCCCTTTCGTCAGCCTCAGCTCCGATCCCGAACAGGAGTATTTCGCAGATGGCATCGTGGAGGAAATCACGATGGCGCTGGCTCATTTTCGCTGGCTGTTCGTGATCGCACGCAATTCGAGCTTTGCGTATAAGGGCCGGGTCGTCGACGTAAAGCAGGTCGGCCGCGAGCTTGGTGTCCGCTATGTCCTCGAAGGCAGCGTGCGCAAAGCCGGAAATCGCATTCGAATCGCGGGACAGCTGATCGATGCCGAAACTGGAACGCATCTCTGGGCAGATCGCTTTGAGGGCCCGATCGAGGACATGTTCGATCTGCAGGACAATCTGACGTCCAGTGTCATAGGCGCAATCGCCCCGAGGCTGCAGCGTGAGGAGATCAAGCGGGCAAGGCGGAAGCCGCCCGAAAATCTGGATGCGTATGATCATTATCTGCGCGGGCTGGCGAAATCCCGTTGGTCCAACAACGCAAACACGGAGGCGTTGCAGCTCTTTTGCAAGGCGACCGAACTCGACCCTCGACTGGCTTGTGGCTATGCGATGGCCGCCTGGTGTTATACCCGGCGCAAGGCGAACGGCTGGATCATCGATCCGGCGAAGGAAATTGCGGAAGCCACCCGGCTGGCGCGGAAGGCTGTAGAACTGGGGACAAATGATCCGGTTGCACTGTCCGTGGGTGGATATGCACTCGCCTTCATAGCCCATGAGTTCGACGACGCGGCTGCTTTCGTGGATCGAGCTTTGGCCGACAACCCGAACTTCGCGCAAGCGTGGGCCACCAGTGCCTGGCTGAGGGTTTGGAGGGGAGAGCCGGGTCTCGCCCTCGAGCACTCCGCACGTGCCGTGAGACTTAGCCCGCTCGATCCGCCCATGTACTATGACGCGCAGGGGGCCATGGCTTATGCGCATTTTCTGGCGGGCCGCTATGACGCGGCATCATCATGCGCCGAGAGCGCCTTGCGTGGTCAGACGAGTTTCCTGCTCGTGACCTGCATTGCCGCAGCCAGCAACGCACTCGCCGGGCGGCGTGAACGAGCGCAACGATCCCTCCTGCAAGCCCTTGAATGCAATCCGGATCTTCGTGCCAATCTCGGGAATCTGGCACCGTTTCGCCGGGCGGATGACTTCGCGATCTTCGAAAAGGGTCTCTGCCAAGCGGGCCTTCCGGAAAAGCACGGCGTTGGCCCCCCCTGACGGGGTGGACCAATGTTCGCGGCTTACATTTTCGGGAGCGAAGGCCTATTCTCCACGGATTATTGCCCCCGCGCCCTCGGAGAATAGAGGGCAGGCTTGGAGAATGGTGCCATGCGCTATTTCTTCGAGGACTGTGCGTTGGACACCGAGCGGCGCGAATTGCGGCGCGGGCTCGATGTGGTGCCCACGACACCCCAGGTTCTCGATCTGCTCGAACATCTGATCCGCAGCAGGGATCGCGTCGTCAGCAAGGACGATCTCGTCAACGCGATTTGGAATGGCCGGATCGTATCCGATGCGGCGCTGACGACCCGGCTGAACGCCGTCCGACGCGCGATCGGTGATTCCGGTCAGCAACAACGTCTTATCAAGACATTTCCACGCAAGGGCTTTCGTTTCGTGGGCGCCGTCCACGATGAGGATCGGCAACCAGGAACCACGGCAGCAGTTACGATCCCGGTTACCTCTGCACACGCTGTTGGCGAACGGCGATCCGCCGGCTGGCTGGAGGACCTCAGGGGCCGTTTCAGGCTCGTCGGCAGCGTGCTGGCGTCGGTCGCCGCCATCGGCGCAATTGCCGGCGGCGCTGCCGGATACTGGAATGCCTGGAAGACGGTCCGTGCCGACGCCCAACGGGAAGCTCAAAACATCCAGGCACAGCCGACCGTCAGGCCCGAGATCGCGCCTCGCCTCTCTCTCGTCGTGTTGCCCTTCGCGAGCTTCAACGACGGTCCGGCGCAGGACTCCTTTGCCAACTCCATCTCGACAGGCTTGACGACCGATCTCGCGCGAACGCCCGCCACTCTCGTTGTTGGACGCGACACCGCCTTGGCCTACAAGAAGAAGGCGATCGATTTGCAGCAGCTCGGGACGGATCTCCGCATCCGCTGGGCCGTGCGGGGCGCGGTGAGACGCGACGGAGACCAGGTGCGGGTCAACGTATCTCTAACCGACCTTCAGACCGCCCGCGACATCTGGTCGGATCGGTTCGACGGCGACCTCGCAAACCTGGCCGTCTTGCACGATACCATCGCAGCGCGGCTTCTCTGCGTCGCACACTTGCACCTCCGTCAATATGAAGAAGCCCTTCAACAGTGCAGCCGCTCCCTCAATATGACCGGCACGGATTTTGAGGCCTATATGAGCCTGATCTCGGCGTACGGGTGGCCGGGGCAAATGCAACGGGCACTCGGGGGCAGCGAAAATGCAGCACAAAACACATCCTAAGTCGGCGTTGCGGCGGCCCATCGCGCGTGCCGATGCTCAAGGCAGCTGCAAGGTAACGAGCTCTGTACCCGCGCATTGCGCGTAACCTTGCCCTCCGCCGAAAGATGGGCCACCATCCCCGCGCGCACCATCAACAAGAGCAAAAGCGCAGAGGAAACGCATGGGCAAGCCGTCAGGATTCGACTATGGCTGGGTCGTCGTCGCCGCGGGAGCGCTGATGACCTGTGTCGGCTTCGGCACGATGCTGTCGCTTGCTGTCTTCCTGCAGCCGATCTCCGAAGCGATGGGCTGGTCGCGTGCCGGCGTGTCGGCGGCAGCGACGCTGGATTTCCTCTGCATGGGCGTTGCCGCGTTCTTCTGGGGCACACTATCGGATCGATTTGGCACCCGCATCGTGGTCCTTGCCGGAAGCCTGCTGCTGGGCCTCGGTCTCGTGACTGCGAGCCAGGCAACCAGCCTGTGGCAATTCCAGCTGTTCTTCGGCGTGCTGATCGGCGTCGCTGCCGGCAGCTTCTACGCGCCGATGATGGCGCTCGCGAGCGCCTGGATCGAAAAGAACCGCAGCCTCGCGGTGGCGCTGGTCTCTGCCGGCATGGGCGTGTCGCCGGTGACGATCGCGCCGACCGCAAGCTGGCTGATCTCGACCTATGACTGGCGCACCGCGATGCTGGTGATCGGCTGTGCGGCGTGGGCGCTGCTGATCCCGGCCTGCTTCCTGGTGCGGCCGGCGCCGGCCGCGGCGGGCCCCACAACTGCAGACGCGACGCCGGAAGTAGAGCTGACCGCGGCACAGGCGCTGCGCACGCCGCAATTCATCGCGCTCGCGGCCGCGCATTTCGCCTGCTGCGCGGCGCATTCCGGTCCGATCTTTCACATGGTGTCCTATGCGATGGTGTGCGGCATCGCCCCGCTCACCGCGGTGACGGTCTACAGCGTCGCCGGCGTCTCCGGGCTCGGCGGACGCCTGCTGCTCGGCGCGGCAGCCGATCGCATCGGCGCCAAGCCCGTGCTGGTCGGCGGCCTGTTCGTGCAGGCGATGTGCATCGCGACCTATCTCGCGGTGGCGCAGCTCGGCGAATTCTACGCGCTCTCGGTCGTGTTCGGCCTCGCCTATGGCGGGGTGATGCCGCTCTATGCGGTGCTGGTCCGCGAGTACTTCGGCGCGCGCATCATGGGCACCGTGTTCGGCGCGGTGTCGGCCTTTGCCAGCCTCGGCATGGCGCTGGGTCCGTGGGCCGGCGGTCTCGTGTTCGACAATTTCCAACGATACACGTGGCTACATGCCGGCTCCTTCGCGATCGGGCTTGCCGCCGTCGCGGTGGCGCTGAGCTTTCCGACCAGACGCAAGCAAGCGCTCGACCTTGGCCGCGCCGCGGCCTGAGTGTGAGTTTGCGAGATTGGCGGAGCCGCTGCGTACGCCGGGGCTTGCGGCCATGACGATCGCGCGCAACGACGGAATGTCTCTGCGCGCTTTCCGTCTCCCAGTGCGCGTCATGGATCAGGAGAATCCAACGGCCATAGGCCACGAACCGGAACGATCGCGATAACGAATCATTCGCTGCAACGTCATCGCAACGTCGTCGCCGATCTCTATGCAACTGGCGCGGATAGCCGGGGGCCGACACTACCGCGAAAGCGGCCGTGCACGGCGCACGTTGCGGCCCGGGCCAATGAGGAGATCAAATTGTGAAGAACAATTATTCGGCCAACAGTGACCCGGCTGCGACGAATGACTCATCGCAGGGTTATGAGGTCGGTTCGACATGGATCAACGTCGCTTCCGGCACCGTCTGGCAGTGCCTGAGCGGCGCACGCGACGCGGCCGTGTGGATGAATTTCGGATCCGCATCCGCATCGATCCTCGTGCGTGCCCGCGGCAATCTCGCATCCAGGGCTCCAACGATCTATGACAATTTCGATGCTCCCGACGGGACGCCCGTGCAGGGGCGTGTCAGCCCGACCGGACAAACGTGGTTCTGCACTGGACCCGGCGTGTCAACGTTGCAGATTGTCGGCGCCCGCATGACGGCCCAGGACAACTGCTACAACTACCTGCCAGTCCAGCCGGCACGTTTTATCGACAGTCAGAGGTCGTTTCCTTTCTCCCCGTCCCAGGCGGATCGGGCGACCGCGCCAATGCGAACTCAGTGATGTTCGCCTCTGCAGATACCCAGTTTACGGAAACGCAGGGCAAGTTCTTTCACGCGCAGGTGGCGGCGGATGGCTACACTCTGCAGCAAACCGCGACCGGAACGAAGGGTTTGGACGACGGCGTATTCGGTTTCGGCTTGTGGGAAACGCCGTGGCCGACCGACGGTACGCCGCTGAATTGTTCGATCGAATATGATTTTGTCGGTCGAACGGCCACCATTTTCGGACCGGACGGACATTCCCACACTCATGCGTTTGCTGCCGCGAAGAAGGGTGACGTCGGGATCCAGCAATCCGACATCAACTATGTCGGTTGGCAGCTCGGTCAGACGTCATTTTCCCTCTTCTACTGGATGGTCGAAAGCGGTCCCTCTTTTGCCGGCGCGCTTGCGTCCAGCGGCAATGCTGCTCCGATGGGTATCGTGTCACCGATTTACGGCTCCGGATTTCGCAGGCTCAAGCCTTTCTCGCTCAAGCTCGCGGGCGGCGGCAATGCCTGGTTTCGAGTGATGACGGGAGAAGCCAACGGCAATCCAAACTGCTCGAACTGGGCGATCGCAGGGACGATGCGGCTGGACGCAACCGACTTTAGCGGCGGTACGGGCGGCTTGGCTTCCAATGCCTGGAAGTTCGACTGTACGTCGACGCTGGGTGGAAATTTCCCCTACCCGGATCCCACCCTGACGCACCGGCAGGGCGTCGCCATGAACCAGAACAACCTGATCACGCAGGCGCGGCTGTCCGTTTCACCGTCATACGCCCCGCCCCATGTCGCGCTGGACCTCTTCGTCGTGAACGGATCCCATGATCCGGCGACCGTCACAGGGATCTTTCAGGGATATGGAGAAATTCTTGCCGCGCCTATCCGCGATGTTTCCCCCCTCGACAGCACAAAGGTCGTGACGCTGAATTTCGCCAACGGGACCTGATATCCCAGGGCGTAGCCAAATCGCCGTCTGCGAAGGGTGGAAGCGTCACCCTTCGATACGAAATCCTTTCAGGCAACCGCGAACAGCTCGGTTGCAAAATTGCGAGCTCGCATTCTCAACCTAAAGCGCGATGAGATTGGGATGAATCGGCAACGCGCTTTAGGTTGTGGTTTGATCATGATCTTTCCGGAAAACCGCTGCGCACTTTTCCGTATCACGCTTTAGGCGATTTCCCGGGAGGGTACCGTTAGCGGTGTCGGTTCAACGGCGAGCGTCTTGTCGTCCTGGTGTGTGGGCCGCCGCAAAGAAAAGCTCTTTCGCAGCTTCAGTGCGGGCTTCTCGATGAAGTGCCAAGAGAAGGCCGCGAACAGTGCCGTCAGTACCAGGCTGGTGATGAAATTGAAGGCATTGCTGCGAATATCCGGCAGTAGCCAATTCACGGTTTGCTGGATCGGGCAGGAATAGAGATAGATTCCGTAGGAGTAATCACCCGTGTTGAGAATCCCGAGCCTTGGAAGCGGCGTCAATCCCAAGAAGACCGTGATATAGGCGAGCATCGGTGTGGTTATGGCCTGGACGAGCACCGACGCAATCCAGTCCTGTGTCCCAATGAACTGGATCGCGGCAAGGCCGACGAAGCAACCCGCCACGAGCGACCACCTGAGTGGTATCGCATGCCGGAATTGATAGAAGAGCAATCCAGCCAGAAACGCTGGAATAAGGCGCGCGGAACCACGCTGGGCAAAGATGTAAGTGAGCGAGTCGAGAATGCGACCCGGATGCGGTGCCGTCAGTTGAAGCGCGATGCCGCCGGACACGACGAGAATTGTGAATGACAGCACCAAAAGAGGTCTCTTGAGCAGACCCAGGAGAATGATGGCCGACATAATGAGGTAGCAGAACATCTCATGAGGGACGGTCCACAGCGACCCGTTGACAATCCCCACCTCGTGCCCGTTGAGAAACCTCGTATAGTGGGCGTTCTCAAAGACGCCCGGCAGCTCGTATTGAATGAGACCGACAATGCTGAGGAAGTACCTGAAGAACCGTTCGTCGCTGAAATAGGAGGCGAGATCCAGGCTCGTCACGAGCGGTCCGAGAACCAGCGCCGAGAGAACGATTTCCACGACCAGGGCCGGCATGATCCGGAACCCGCGGTTCAGGATGAACGAGCTGAACGCGAGCCGTTGGGCGCTTCCCCCGATCAGGAAGCCGCTGAGAGCAAAGAACATCGGCAGGATCGAAAACTGAAACATCCAGACCGGATCGAGCGGTGACCACGTTCCGGTAATCAGCGGAGCGTGAATCAGCACGACGCTGACGGCCAGGAATATGCGCAGGAAATCAAAACCAGGTCCAAATCCCTGAACCTCGTCTAGTCGTTAGCCGATGGTCACGGAAGTCCTCTGAATTTCTTTATTGTCATGCCGTGAGTTTAATGAGCTCAGTCGCGGCCGTACCAAAAGCCACGTCATCTTTCGGGAGGGCGCCAAGTTGCATGAGATGGATCGCGCGCGTAATCCTTTGCAGCGCCTTTGCGAAGTTACGATGACACCGGCAAGGCGCTGCGCGTCGCGCCAGGGACCTGCTCTCACCGCCAACATCAACGAGGGCGATTTGCGCGGGCGCAATGACAGGTCCCTCGACTTGCCCCCGATGGAGTCGGGGTCTTCGCCCTTCGAGCTTCGGCGGACACGTCACACGCCGGCGGCACGGCCTTGATCCTCGCCACCAAATAAACCACCATCGTGCCTGACCGCTCACGGCAGAAGGGGCGAGGAAACGCGCATGAACGCAACTCCCGGGTTTGGCCTGGTCGAGCGGGTACGCGCCATCGCACCGCTGATTGCGGGCGAGGCGGAAGATATCGAGCGAACGCGACGGCTGACGCCCGCGGTCGTCAGCGCGCTGATCGAGAGCGGGCTCTATCGCGCGCTTTTGCCGCAGAGTCTCGGCGGTGCCGAGGCCCCCATCGAGATCTTCATGCAGATGCAGGAGGAGATCGCGAAGGCAGATGCCTCGACGGCCTGGTGTCTCGGCCAATGCAGCGTCTGCGCCATGATCGCAGCCTCGCTCGACCACCACACCGCAAATGAGATCTTCAACACAGCTCCCGGCATCCTCGCCTGGGGCGCGATCGCGCATGAGGCGCGTGCGGTCGAGGGTGGCTATCGCGTCACCGCGCGCTGGGATTTCGCCTCGGGCTCGCGGCAGGCGAGCTGGCTGGGGGCGCATGTGCGCATCGTCGGAGCCGACGGCACGCTGCGCAAAAATACCGACGGCTCGCCGGAGGTTCGCACTATCCTGTTTCCCGTTGCGAGCGCGGTGCTGCATGACGTCTGGCAGGCGATCGGGCTCGCCGGCACCGGCACGGATTCCTATGAGGTGAGCGACCTCTTCATCCCCGAGCGTTTCACGGCGTTTCGTGATGTGCCGTCCGCGCTGGTTGAGAAGGGTCCGCTCTACAGGATCGGCACCGGCTCGACCTTCAGCCTCGGCTTTGCCGCGGTCTCGCTGGGCGTCGCGCGCGCGACGCTGGATGCCGCCATCGCCTTGTCGCGGGCAAAGCACCAGTCGCTGGCAGCGAGCGCCATGCGCGACAACCAGGCGGTCCAGGGCCTGATCGGCCGCACCGAGGGCGATCTGCGCGCCGCGCGCGCCTATCTCTATGCGACCGCGAATGCGATGTGGCACGACCTCTGCGCGACCGGCCAATTCAGCCCGGCGCATCGTAGCGCCGTTCGCCTCGCCGCGACCTGGACCATCCATCAGTCGGCCAAGGTGGTCGACGCCGCCTATCACATGGCCGGCGCGACCGCGGTGTTCCGCAGCAATCCGTTCGAGCGGCGCTTTCGCGACATGCACGCCATCGCGCAGCAGATCCAGGCGCGGGATACGCATTATGAGGACGTGGGAAGGCGATCTTGGCGGGCAACTGAGGTGGAGCGCCGGTGAATTCCGACCTCTCCCCGCAAGCGGGGCGAGGTAAGGGGCAGCCCGCCTTACGCCACCATCGCAGCCTTCTCGCCACCATCGATGCCGCGCTGGGCGGCGAGCAGGCTGATGATCTCGGCGTTGGGCCGGGCCTTGCTGAACAGAAAGCCCTGGCCCTCGTCGCAGCCCTCGGCCCGCAGGCAGCTCAGCTCGGCTTCGGTCTCGACGCCCTCGGCGGTGATGGTGACGCCAAGGCCTTTGCCGAGGCTGACGATGGAGCGGATGATCGCCTGGGCCTCGCGGTTGGCGCCGAGATCGCGCACGAAGGACTGGTCGATCTTGATCTTGTCGAAGGGGAAGCTGCGCAAATAGCTGAGGCTGGAATAGCCGGTGCCGAAATCGTCCATCGAGATTCGGACGCCGAGCGCGCGCAGCGCATGCAGCGTCGCCAGCACCTGCGCGCTCTTTTCGAGCAGCAACATCTCGGTGATCTCGAGCTCGAGCCGCCGCGGCGGCAGGCCGGAATGTTTCAGCGCGTCCGTCACCACCGAGAGCAGATTGCCGCTGCGGAACTGGAGCGGCGACAGGTTGACGGCGACGCGGACATCGTCCGGCCAGGTCGCGGCATCCAGGCACGCCCGGCGCAGCATCAGGCCGCCGAGCGGATTGATCAGCCCGGTTTCCTCGGCGACCGGAATGAACTCGGCCGGCGAGACCATGCCGCGCTCGGCATGCGGCCAGCGCACCAGCGCCTCGAAGCCGGTGATGCGGCCGCTCTGGAGGTCGATCAGCGGCTGATAATAAGGGCGCAGCACGTCGTTCTGGATCGCGTCGCGCAGCTCGACCTCGATCTTGCGGCGGCTCTGCGCCCTGGCATCGAGCGCGGCCTCGAAGAAGGCGAAGGTGCCGCGCGCGTCGGATTTTGCGCGCGACAGCGCCATGTCGGCGCTCTTGAGCAGCTTTTCGGAATCATCGCCGTCGCCGGGCGCCATCGCGATGCCGATGGAGGCGCCGATCACCACGGAATGGCCATCGAGCAGATAGGGATCGGCGATGGCTTCCAGCAGTCGCTTGGCCAGCATCACCGCATCCTCGGGACGCGTCAGCCCGCTCTGCACGATCGCGAACTCGTCGGAGTTCAGCCGCGCCAGCGCGTCCTCCTCGCGCAAGGTCGAGCGCAGCCGCTTGGCGACGCCGCGCAGCAGCTTGTCGCCGACCGCGTGTCCCAGCGTGTCGTTGACCGCCTTGAAATTGTCCAGCCCCAGCATCAGCAGCGCGACCTTGTCGGAGCTGCGCCGCATATGCAGCAGCATCTCGTCCACCTGCCGGCGCAGCAGATTGCGGTTCGGCAGGCCGGTCAGCCCGTCGTGCTGGGCCATGAAGGCGAGCCGCGCCTCGGCGCGCTTGCGTTCGGTGATGTCCATCAGCGCGAGCAGCACCGCGGGCCGATCGGCATAGGTCAGTTCGCGGGAATAGATCGCAAGGTCGATCAGCGCGCCGTTGGCCTTGACGTGCTTCCAGGTGCGGGCGGCCTGCTCCTCGCTGGAGTGATCGGTGGTCCAGGGCGGTTCGCTGTCGAAAGCCTGCAACGAGCGGATCTTCAGCTTCTCGAATTCGGCGCGGCTATAGCCGTAATGCGAGATTGCCGCATCGTTGACGCCGAGGATGCGCTCGTCGTCGAGCGCACAGACGATCATCGGGACGGGATTGCCGTCGAACAGCAGGCGGAACGAGGCCTCGCGCTGCTTCAACTCGGTGATGTCGACGCGCAGGCCGACCACGCCGCCGTCGTCGGTCAGCCGCTCGTCGATCAGGATGACGCGGCCGTCCGCGAGCATCTGCTCGTGGCGCGCGCCGGGTTGATAAAGCTTTTGCAGCCGCTCGGCGATCCACTCGTCCTCGTGGCCGGCCGCCTCGGGATAGTCGCCACGCGCGACGCCGATGCGCAGCGTGTCCTCGAGGCGCGCGCCTTCCTCGAACAGATCGGCGGTCTTGCTGTAGATCTCGGCGTATTTCCTGTTCCAGAGCACGTAACGGCCTTCGGCATCGAGAAACACGATGCCTTGCGGCAGGAGGTCGATGGCCTGGCGCAGGCGCTCACGGGATTTGCGGGCCTCGGCAATCGCGGTCTCCGCCTCGGCGCGGCGGCGCAGGAGTTCGTCGCGTTCGGAAGCGGATTGAGGCGCGCGCGCGAAGCGCGGCTTGCGCGGCTGTCGGCGAGCCCGGGCGAGCACGCCTCCCTTTCGCTTTGTTGTTTTTCGAAACCCCAAACTCAACTTGATACGTCCCAGTCGCGCCCAGTGGCCGCAAGTTTTGGGGCAAGTGTCTGAAAAAAAAGTAATCTTGGGTGGCTTGCCGGTCGGCCGCACAGTCTGATGGCCGCAGGAAAGCAGCCCTTATTGCCGCTTTGCGCGGCGCGGCAGCGCCGCCGGGCGCGCCAGGCCCATCACATCGTCGTCATCGGAGAACGCGATGGCGCAAAATTGCGCGCTGCCTTGAATCATTTCCGAGATCGCGCGCCAATGTATACAGAGGGTTGGGAGCACGCCTCCCACGCACGAATTTTGGTCAATGCACGAGAGGGTTATCGCGTCGTTAAACATCGGCCGGCCGCGCGCAGGGAACTGCGACTTTCGGACAATATTTCGGCCGAAGGACTGTTTCTTAACCCTGACGCCGCTTTGCGTTATAAGGATGACAGCATGAGTCCCCGCCGCCTCGCCCCTCTCCTGCTTGTCATGACGTTCCTGACCGCCGGCGCCGCGCTGGCCCAGGACAAGGGCAGCGTCAACCCAAAGCCGCTGCCGCCGCTCGCCAACCCAAACGATCCCAGCATCGGCGCCAAGGAGCTGTTCGCGCGAAAGCTGCTGCCGTCGAAGGGAACGGCTCATGTCATCGGCTCCTACAGCAAGGGCTGTATCGGCGGCGCCGTGCAGATGCCGCTCAACGGCGACAATTGGCAGGTGATGCGGCTGTCGCGTAACCGCAATTACGGCCATCCCGACATGATCGCGCTGATCAAGCGGCTCGCGGCCAGGGCGCACAAGGACGCCGGATGGCCGGGCATTCTGGTCGGCGACATCGCCCAGCCGCGCGGCGGGCCGGCGCTGTCAGGCCATGCCAGCCATCAAATTGGCCTGGATGCCGACATCTGGCTGACGCCGATGCCGGACCGTCGTTTGTCGCGCGAGGAGCGCGAGGACATATCGGCGGTGATGATGGTGCGCCAGGACCGGCTCGACATCGACCCCAAAGTGTTCACACCTGCTCATGTGCTGGTGCTGCGCGACGCGGCGCAGGAGCCGGCGGTGCAGCGCATCTTCGTCAATCCCGCGATCAAGAAGGCGCTGTGCCGCGAGGCCAAGGGCGACCGCTCATGGCTGTCGAAAATCCGGCCGTGGTGGGGCCACGACTATCACTTCCACATCCGCATGCGCTGCCCTGCTGGCTCGAGCGAATGCGAAGGCCAGTCGTCGCAATCCGAGGACGAAGGCTGCAAGGCGTCCGACCTCGCCTACTGGTTCAGCGACGCCGTGCTGCATCCAAAGCCTCCGCCGGAGCCGCCGAAGCCAAAGCCGCCGATGACGCTGGCGCAGATGCCGGCCGCCTGCAAAGCGGTGCTGCACGCGGCGGATGCGAAGCAATAGCGTACGCTGCCCGCCACATTCTCGGTGTCGTCCCCGCGCACGCGGGGACCCATAGCCACAGGGAGCGGTTTGGCACGAGCTGGTCACTCCGAGTCTTCGCCAAACATCTCCCTGTGGGTATGGATCCCGGATCGGCGCGCAGCTGCGCTGCGCTTGTCCGGGATGACAGTGGTGATTCGGGCGCGCGCCCGGGATGACGGACTGATGACTGGCCCCTATCCCGCGAAATGCGCTAGGATCGCCTTACCGCGCGGCCGTAAGCCCGCGGCATCCCGGGATGCGCATCCCGCCGTTCGACAAGCCTGACCGCAAGCCCCGCATCTTTAGCGTGGCCAACGATGAGATTTGACATGCGCGTCCTCACCTTCCTCGCTGCGCTTTTGCTCGGTGCGACCACCGCTCTGGCTGCCGAAGAGCCCAGCGGCTGCGACAAGTTCAAATGGCCGATCGAGCGTGAGCGCGCCGCGCTCACCGCGCCGGCCCGCGCCAAGCTCGCCTCGGGGAGCGAGCAGGCGGCGTTGCCGTCGTCGGCCATCACGCTGGGGCTGGTGGCACCCGCGGACGCAAAGCTGCCGACGCCGCCCGAAAGGGCGCCGAAGGACGGCACCTTCGCGGGCTTCACCAGCATCAAGGCGCCGAAGGCCGGGCTCTACACCGTCAGCCTGTCCAGCGGGGCCTGGGTCGACGTGGTCCAGGACGGGCATTTCCTCAAGCCCGTCGCCTTCAGCGGCGCGACCGATTGCGAAGGCATCCGCAAGACCATGAAATACGAGCTGTCGGCGCAGCCTTTCGTGCTCCAGGTCAGCGGCGCCAAGGACAATTCGCTGTCGATCGCGATCCTGCCGGCACAATAAGTCGCTTGGTTGGACAAACGGCCGCCTTTGATCTGAAGGCTTAGCCTGCTATCTTCGCACCTGCGATATCCCCGCCGGCCGTAAGCCGTTGCGAGGACACGTGGAACAGCGCTTCCGCCCGTCGCACGCCAACCCACCCAACGCCAGATTTGCGCGTGCATTCGCGCGCGCGAACTCGCACGGAGCGCATTCCATGATTCGTATTGCCGGACTTTTCACCGCTTTCGTCCTCCTCGCAGGCGCGAGCCTTTCGCCTGCCGCCGCCGAGGACAAGACCATCACCGTATTCGCCGCCGCTTCGATGAAGAACGCGCTCGACGAGATCGACGCCGCCTACACCGCCAAGACCGGCGTCAAGTTCAGCGTCAGCTATGCCGCAAGCTCGGTGCTCGCCAAGCAGATCGAGCAGGGCGCGCCGGCCGACGTGTTCGTCTCCGCCGACACCGACTGGATGGACTACGCCATCTCAAAGAAGACCATCAACGAGCCGACCCGCGTCAACCTGCTCGGCAACAGCATCGTGCTGATCGCGCCGAAGGACTCCAAGATCGACAACGTCACAATCGCGCAGGGTTTCGACCTCGCAAAGCTCGCCGGTGACGGCAAGATCGCGACCGGCGACGTCAAGTCCGTGCCGGTCGGCAAATATGCCAAGGCGGCGCTGGAGAAGCTGGGCGCCTGGCAGGCTGCGGAGCCGAAATTCGCCATGGCCGAGAGCGTGCGCGCCGCGCTGACGCTGGTGGCGCGTGGTGAGGCCAATCTCGGCATCGTCTATTCGACCGACGCCAAGGTGGAGCCCGGCGTGAAGGTCGTCGGCACCTTCCCGGCGGACTCCCATCCCGCGATCATCTATCCGGTTGCAGCAACGACCACCGCAAAGGCCGAGACCAACGACTATCTCGCCTTCCTGCGCTCGACCGCCGCCAAGACCATCTTGGAAAAATACGGCTTCAAGTTCCTGGTTAGCCCGACGACCTGATATCTACGACTTGATGCTCGAGATCTCTCCCGCCGAATGGACGGCGATCCTGCTCTCGCTCAGGGTCGCCGTCATCGCGACACTGGTCGCAACGCCATTCGGCATTGCGCTGGCATGGCTGCTTGCCCGCCATGACTTCTGGGGCAAATCGGTGCTCGATGCGCTCGTGCATCTGCCGCTGGTGCTGCCGCCTGTCGTTACGGGCTATCTCCTGCTTCTCACCTTCGGTCGCAAGGGACTCGTCGGCGGATTTCTGGCCGACTATCTCGGTATCGTCTTCGCGTTTCGCTGGACCGGGGCGGCGCTCGCCTGCGGCCTGATGTCGTTTCCGCTGCTGGTGCGCCCGATGCGGCTGTCGATCGAGGCGATCGATCGCCGGCTCGAGCAGGCCGCGGAGACGCTCGGTGCGGCGCCCTGGAAAGTTTTCTTCACAGTGACGCTGCCGCTGGCGCTGCCCGGCGTGCTCGCCGGCATGGTGCTCGGCTTTGCCAAGGCGATCGGCGAGTTCGGCGCGACCATCACCTTCGTCTCCAACATTCCCGGCGAAACCCAGACAATTTCCTCGGCGATCTACTCGCTGATCCAGACGCCCGATGGCGACGCGGCCGCGGGACGACTCGTGATCATCTCGATCGTGCTCGCGCTCGGCGCGCTGATCGCCGCCGAATGGTTCGCCCGCCGCGCCACACAGCGCTTGCACGGGAACTGACCATGCTGCGCGTCGACATCGAAAAACAACTCGGCGAATTCTCGCTCTCCGCAACCTTCACCAGCGAAGGCCGCGTCATCGGCCTGTTCGGCGCGTCGGGCGCCGGCAAGAGCTCGCTGGTCAACATGATCGCAGGCCTGCTGCGGCCCGACCGCGGCACCATCGTGATCGACGGCGAGACCGTGGACGATACCTCCGCCGGCATCCATGTCCCGACCTATCGCCGCCGCATCGGCTATGTGTTCCAGGACGCGCGGCTGTTTCCGCATCTCAACGTCGCGCAGAATCTCGACTACGGAAGGCGGATGAACGGCCTCACGCCCGATCCTGCCCAGCACAAGCGCATCATCGAGCTGCTCGACATCGGCGCGCTTCTTGATCGCCGTCCAGGAAAGCTCTCCGGCGGCGAACGCCAGCGCGTGGCGCTCGGGCGCGCGCTGCTGTCGAGGCCGCGCCTGCTGCTGCTCGACGAGCCGCTCGGCGCGCTTGACGAGGGCCGCAAGCTGGAGATCCTGCCCTATCTGGTGCGGCTGCGCGATGAGGCCAATGTCCCCATGGTCTATGTCAGCCACGACGTCGCCGAGCTGCGCCAGCTCGCGACGCAGATCGTGATGCTGAAGCAGGGCCGGGTGACATCGTTCGGCGGGGTGAAGGTGCTGACGTAGCGGTCGTAGCCCACTCGCGTCATTGCGAGCGCAGAGCCCGTGGCTAAACCCCCGCCACCGACGTCCACAAATCCGCGAGCTTGCGCCGCAGCGCCTGCCGGCGCGTCAGCGGCGCGGGCGTTTCCTCGTCCTCCGGCAGGCGCAGGCCGACGACGTTGACGCGGCCGCCGGAGATGCTGCGCGCGACCAGCACGATCTCGTCCAGCGGCAGCTCGGCGCCCTCCTTCGGCGCGCGGTCGAGATGGACGTCGAAATAGTCGGCGAGGGTCAGCTTGCCGTCATCCTCGCCGACCTTCACGCCGTAGATCTCGGCAAGCTCGGCCAGCGTGTGCTCGCCGGAGACCATGAAGTCGCCGAGCAGATGCGGATCAGGTGCCGAGCTCGGCTGCATGTCGACGAAGAAGCGGTCGAGCGACTCAGCCTTTTCCGGCGGGGCCAGCAGATAGATGTAGTCGCCGGGCGCGATCGGATCGGCTTCCGTCGGGGTCAAGATGTTCTCGTTGCGGATGACCAGCGTCGGCTTGGACCAGGACGGGATCAGACCGCGGCGGAAGTACAGGCTCTTGGGCCGCACCGGATAGCCGACGAGCTGCTGCTCGAGCTGGCCGGGCAGATCCAGCTCGACACGGCGCGGACCACGCTCGGCGCGCGGCAACGCCACGTGCAGCTTGCGCGCGGCGGGCGCCAGCGTCCAGCCCTGCAGCAGAAGCGAGATGATGACGACGACGAAGGCGACGTCGAAATAGAGATAGGCCTTCGACAGGCCGACCAGCATCGGGATCGACGCCAGGAAGATCGCGACCGCGCCGCGCAGGCCGGTCCAGGCGATGAAGATCTTCTCGCGCCAGTTGAAGCGGAACGGCGCCAGGCACACGAGCACCGCGATCGGCCGCGCGACCAGCATCAGGACGAATGCGACCTCGACCGCCGGCAGCGCACTGGCGCCAAGCCGGCTCGGCGAGACCAGCAGGCCGAGCAGGACGAACATCACGATCTGCGCCAGCCAGGTCGCTGCATCCAGGAAGGCGACCACCGAATTGTGCGCGCGCGTCGGCCGGTTACCGATGATGATGCCGGCGAGATAGACCGCGAGGAAGCCGGAGGCATGCATGATCTGGGAGCCGCCGAAGATCACGAGCGCGCCCGTGGTCACGAACGGTGCATGCAGGCCCTGCGGCAGCGCAACCTGGTTGAGCGCGACGACGACGAGACGTCCTCCGACCACGCCGACGACGGCGCCCAGCACCGCCTCCTGGATGAACTCCATCGCCACATGGCCCGCCGAGCTCGATCCCAGCGAGATGTATTCGACCAGCATCAGGGTGAGGAAGATCGCGAAGGGATCGTTGGTGCCGGATTCGGCCTCCAGCGTCGCACCGACGCGCGGGCGCAGGCGCAGGCCCTGGGTGTGCACCAGCAGGAACACTGCGGCCGCGTCGGTCGAGGCCACGACGGCACCGACCAGCAGCGATTCCGTCCAGTTGAGGTCGAGCGCGTATTTGGCGAACGGCGCCGTGATCAGCGCGGTCAGAAGCACTCCGACGGTCGCGAGCACGACGGAGGGCGCGAGCACGGTGCGGATGCTGGCAAAGCGCGTCTTCAGGCCGCCGTCGAACAGGATCAGGGCGAGCGCCACCGAGCCGACCAGATAGGTGGTGCGGACGTCGTCGAACTGAAGCTGCCCGGGGCCGGAATCGCCCGCGAGCATGCCGATGGCGAGGAAGACGAGCAGCAGGGGCGCGCCGAAGCGCAGAGCAAGCAGGCTCGACAAGATACCGGCCATGACGAGGACGGCGCCGAGCAATATGGCGAGGCTGACAGAGTCGAGGGAAGCCATCCACCTTCCGGGTACAAATCACTGGAATTGCATCCTTATCGTCGGCAGACTCCCGCGCCAACCCATTTTCTCCCGCTCGCGGCAATCTGCCCGTATTTTGCGGCCTTAACGCGCTTCACTTAGCGGTGTATCGATGGCCCGGCGGCGCCCGTTGTGGGATTCTGCGGCGCCCTCGAATCAAATCCTCCCGCCTGCTTGCCGACGAGACCGATGGACATGGACCTCAAGGACTTCATGGAGTTCGTGCAGACCACCGCGCGCAGCGTCGGGGCGGAAATCTCCTCACCCTGGTTCTACCTGCAATTCGGCCTGATCCTGGCCGCGGCAGGCATCGCCTATGCCGCGGAAGCCGGGGTTCGCAACCGCGTCGACATGACGTCGCTGGCGATCCGCTGGCCGCTGCCGCTCCGGCATTTCGCCCGGGTGATGGTCTCCAGCGCCTCGACGGCGGTGTTCACCCTGATCGTGATCATCTCCCGCGTGGTGATGTATCACGCGACCTGGCCGAGCCGCAGCTATCTCCTGATGGTCGCCGCCAAGCTGGGGCTGGCGTGGCTTGCGATCCGGCTCGTGACCTCGGTGCTGCGCAACGCCTTCATCGTCAAGCTGGTGTCGATCACGGCGTGGTTCGTCGCGGCGCTGTCCATCATCGGACAGCTCGATGCCACGATCGATCTGCTCGATTCCTTTGCGATCGTGCTCGGCGGCCTGCGGCTGACGCCACTGCTGGTGATCAAGGCCGGCGCGCTGCTGCTCATCGCGCTCTGGGCCACCAACATCGCCAGCAATTTCGCCGAGAGCCGGATCAACTCGACCACCGATCTGACCCCGTCGGTGCAGGTGCTGCTGGTCAAGATCATCCGCATCGGGCTGCTGGCCATTGCAATCGTCATCGCGCTCGGCGCGGTCGGCATCGATCTCTCGGCGCTCGCGGTGTTCTCCGGCGCGGTCGGCGTCGGCATCGGTATCGGCCTCCAGAAGATCGTCGCCAACTTCATCTCGGGCATCATCCTGCTCGCGGACAAGTCGGTGAAGCCGGGCGACCTCGTCACCATCGGCGACAATACCGGGCGCATCAGCGCGATGAAGACGCGCTATATTTCCGTCGCCGCCGGCGACGGCCGCGAATTCCTGGTGCCGAACGAGGACCTGGTGACGCAGAAGGTCGTCAACTGGACCTATACCGACAAGAACACGCTGGTGAAGATCGCCTTCGGCACCAATTACGACGCCGACCCGCGGCTGGTCTGCAAGCTCGCCGCGGAGACCGCGGCCGCCCATCCCCGCGCGCAGAAGGGCAAGCCGCCGAACAGCATCCTGACCGAGTTCGCGGAAGCCGGGATGAAGTTCTCGCTGACCTTCTGGATCGCGGACCCCGACGGCATGGATGGCGTCAAGAGCGACGTGATGCTGGCGCTGTGGGAGGCCTTCAAGCGCGAGGGCATCCGGGTTCCCTATCCGGTCCGCGAGATTCGCGTCTGGGGCGGCGCCCTGCCGGTGGAAACCACCGTAGAAGTCCCGAATTAGGCCCTGTTTCGGGCGCAAGAGGCACGCCCGACTTGCATGAGGGCCCGTGATCATTAGATTATGGCCCTGAAATCAAGCCCTTCCGCCGACATCGAGACCAGCCCCGCATGAGCTACGTCGAAGCCTCCGATACCTCCCTGCGCAAGACCGGACAGATCAAGCTGCACGGGCCGAGCGCCTTTGCCGGCATGCACAAGGCGGGCGCGCTGGTGGCGGAGTGCCTCGACGAGCTCACCGACATCGTCGGGCCCGGCGTGCCGACCGAGCGCATCGACCAGTTCGTCCGCGACTTCGCCTTCAGCCACGGCGCCTATCCGGCGACGCTGATGTATCGCGGCTACCGCTACTCGACCTGCACCTCGCTCAACCACGTGGTCTGCCACGGCATGCCTGGCGACCGTCCGTTGAAGGAAGGCGACATCGTCAACATCGACGTCACCTTCATCGTCGACGGCTGGTACGGCGATTCCAGCCGGATGTATGCGGTCGGCCCGATCGCCCGCAAGGCCGAGCGGCTGATCGAGGTGACGTATGAGGCGATGATGCGCGGCATCGCCGCCGTAAAACCCGGCGCCACCACCGGCGACATCGGCCACGCCATCCAGAGCTTCGTCGAGCCGCAGGGCATGAGCGTGGTGCGCGATTTCTGCGGCCATGGCCTCGGGCGCATGTTCCACGACGAGCCGAACATCATCCATATCGGCCGGCCCGGCGAAGGCGTTCAGCTCAAGCCCGGCATGTTCTTCACCATCGAGCCGATGATCAATCTCGGCAAGCCGCATGTGAAGATCCTCTCCGACGGCTGGACCGCGGTGACCCGCGACCGCTCGCTGTCGGCGCAGTTCGAGCACTCCGTCGGCGTGACCGCGACGGGCGTCGAGATCTTCACGCTGTCGAAGCGGCACGGCGAGAAGCAGATCGGGTGATGCCCGGCTCGGCGTCCTAGTGGCGGCGCCGGAATGACGACGGCGGCCGCTTGTAGGTCGCGACAAAGGCATCGTTGAATCTGCGAACGCTGCCGAAACCGGCGGCGAAGGCGATCTCCGCCAATGTCATGCTTGTCTGGTCGATCAGACGCTTGGCTTCCTGCACACGGCGGGTCGCGGCGATCTCGCTCGGGCTCGCACCGGCGTGGCGCATGAACAGGCGGAGCAGATGGCGCGGTCCGACTCCCAGGGCTTCCGCAAGGTCCATCATCGACGCGCGATCCAGGAATCCGTCATTGATCAGGCGCATCCCGCGCGCGACGGTGGTGGCCGTTCCCATCCAGGCCGGCGATCCCGGCGCGGCTTCCGGCCGGCAGCGCAGGCATGGACGAAATCCGGCGCGCTCGGCGGCAGCGGCGGTCGCATAAAAGGTGACGTTCTCGGAGCGAGCGGGGCGAACCGGACAGACCGGCCGGCAATAGATGCGCGTCGAGCGAACGCCGGAGAAGAACAGCCCGTCGAACGCGCGTGCCCGCGCGAGCCGCGCCCGATCGCAGGTGTCCCAGTCGAGATGCGGCGGCAGCGTCTGCCGATGTGCCGAGCCTGTTGCCATGGCGGAAGATTAGCTTCAACGCAGCCCGCCGAGTAGCTGGAATCGGACTCGATCGGGCGATGAGGTCCGAATCCAGCCAGCCTGCGCCGCCGCGCCGGATCATGGTCCCGGTCCATCCCGGAGCAGATTCGCAATGCACACGCAGGCGCAACAAACGACGTCAGGACGAACCACGCTCACGTTCGAGATCGGGCTTCTGCTGCTGCTCTCACTGATCTGGGGCAGCTCGTTCACGCTGATCAAGGTCGCAATCCCGACGATCCCGCCATTCACGATGGTCGCCGCGCGCGTGACGATCGCGGCCATTCTCCTGATCGCGATCGCTAGCGCGCAGGGGCACGCTCTTCCCGGTCGAGGACTGATCTGGGCGGCTTTCTTCGTGCAAGGGCTGCTGCAAAGCGCGCTGCCGTTTACCCTGATCAGCTGGGGCGAGCTGCATATCGCAAGCGGTCTCGCCGGCGTGCTCAATGCGACCCCGCCGATGTTCGTGCTCGCGATCGCGATGATGACCGGACGTGGGCGGCAGGCGATCAGCAGCCGGAAGATCATCGGCGTCGCGCTTGGTCTTGCGGGCGTCGCGGTCACGATCGGCATCGATGCGCTGTCCGCCTTGGGCACGACGGCCCCGCTGGCGCAGGCCGCCGTGCTCGGCGCAAGCCTCTGCTACGCGCTCGCACCGATATGGGGGCAGCGGTTCTCCGGCTTTCCCGCCACCGTCACGGCGGCCGGCGCCATGAGCTCTGCCGCGATCCTCATGGTCCCTGCTGCACTCGTCCTCGAGCAGCCCTGGACGCTGGCACCGACTTCGCACGCGGTCGCGGCCGTCGTCAGCCTCGCGGTGGTCTGCACGGCGCTCGCGATGGTGATCTATTTCCGCTTGATCCGCACGCTCGGCCCACTCGGCACAACCAGCGGCAGCTATCTGCGCGCCGGCTTCGCGGTGGCGCTCGGCACGGCATGGCTCGGCGAACGCTTCACCTGGTCGGCCCTTGCAGGCATGACGCTCGTTCTCGCCGGGGTCATCGCCATCACAATACCCCCGCCGGCGCGGCAGCGTGATCTCGAACAGTGAGAGCGTCCGCGGGGCGATCTTCTGGACCGCCCCCGAGCCGCCGCTACCGATCAGGCATGATTGACCTCGACGACCTCGCACAGGATCGTCTCGGCCTTCGACAGCGCCGCAAGGCTCTGGACGTACGGCGCAAATCGCGGATCCCGGCGAAAATTCTCGATGTCCCCTGCGCTTGCCCATTGCGAGTAATTGATCGCGCGCCGGCCCTCCTTGCTGGCGTGGACGCTGGACGAGATGAAGCCGGGCTGCTTGCTGAAGAAGGTCTCGGTACCCTCCTTCAGCAAGTGAACCAGCTTTTGCTGGTTGTCCGGCTCGACCGTGAAGACGTTGACGAGGGTCGCGACGTCGCTACCGGTGCGAATGGTCGCTTCCATCTTCGAACTCCTGTTCTGGCCGTGGGACGGCGCCGCTTGCGCGACGAGCAAGACGCCGGCTCCGAGGCCGGTGGCAACGAAGGCACGACGCGACGGCTCAGGTCTGGTCCGGGACATTGATATTCTCCTGTTGCGGAAGGTCGGCTGGCCACTCGACCGGCCAACAGCGCTGAGACGAACGAGGCAGGAGAACGAAGACAGCTGGTGTGAAATTTTTTTCCCGACGGCTCATTCGCCGCGAGCGTAAATCCGGGCCGGCAACATCCTGACCGGCTCCCGGCGTTGCCGATGCGCGCGAACTCTGCTACCCGGGGCGCGCCGAAAAAGGCATGGCCGGATTGGTAAGCCCGGCCTGTTCCTGACTTGCCAGGAATTCTGCCACCGTCTCCACGGTAGGACCCACGGCCGGACAGAGTGACGCGATCGTCACGCTGCTCGGCGGGTCATGTCATCGTGCCATCTCGGCCGCCGCTCAGTGTGGAATCTCGTTCCGTCCGTTCCTTCACCTGAACGGAGAGCACCTATGCGACTGCAACATCTCAACCTCGCGACCTCGGACGTCATCGCGCTTGCCGCCTTCTTCGAGCGCTTCTTCGGCTTTGCACCCTATGCCTCGCGCGGCGAAGCCCTCGTCGTCCTGCGCAACAAGGAGGATTTCATCCTGACCGTGATGCGCGGCAAGACAGGCGCGCCGGCCGAATATCCCGCCAATTTCCATATCGGCTTCTACTACGACGAGGCCGCCGACGTGGAAGCCAAGCACGCCGAGTTAAGGGCCGCGGGCCTCGACCCGAGCAGGATCGCCTTCATGGACCGTGGCGGCGCCGTCCGCGTCCCGCACTTCTATGTCACCGCGCCGGGCCATGTCCTGGTCGAGGTCTGCACCCCGCCGGGAGGGTTTTCGCCGTAGGCAGACGACGAGGCCCCGGCGGTCACGCCAATGAGCGAGCCGCCGGGGCCGGACACTTCCCGGTTGCAAAACGCGCGCCGTACGGCATGGTTAGGCCTGATGCCCGCCAGGACCGACCACGACAAGAGCAAGCCCGAGGACGCGCCGCACTATCACGGCCATCGCGAGCGGCTGCGCGAGCGCTTCTACAGCGCCGGCGCGGATGCGCTCAGCGACTACGAGCTGCTGGAGATGGCGCTGTTTCCGGCGCTGCCGCGGCGCGACACCAAGCCGCTGGCGAAAATGCTGATCAAGATATTCGGCTCGTTCGCCGAGGTCGTCCATGCCCCGGTGGCGCGGCTGCGCGAGGTCGACGGCATCGGCGAAGCCGCGATCCACCAGCTCAAGCTGATCGCCGCGGCAACGCACCGCGTCGCCAAGGGCGAGGTCAACAGCCGCAACGCGCTGTCGTCCTGGAACGAGGTGATCGACTATTGCCGCTCCAGCATGGCGTTTGCCGACAAGGAGCAATTCCGCCTGCTCTTCCTCGACAAGCGCAACCAGCTGATCGCCGACGAGGTGCAGCAGACCAGCACCGTCGATCACACCCCGGTCTATCCGCGCGAGGTGATCAAGCGCGCGCTGGAGCTGTCGGCGACCGCGCTGATCCTCGTCCACAACCACCCCAGCGGCGATCCCTCGCCGTCACAGGCCGACATCCAGATGACCAAGGCGATCATCGACATCGCCAAGCCGCTCGGTATCGCCGTGCACGACCACATCATCGTCGGCAAACAAGGTCACGCCAGTCTGAAGGGACTGAAGCTGATCTAAACGACGTCCCCTCTTGGGGGCTAAAGCGGGCCTTACCGATCGCCTCGGCTAGGCAAGATGACTGGCCGGCCGAAAGGTCTCTCAGCGAGCTCGGCCGGGCGGGCCGATGATCACGTCCTTACGGCAGCGACCCTCTAAGGTCCGCGACACCAAAATCTACCCTGGCTCCGCCACCGTTCTCAGGAGTCGTCTGGGTGCGGGCCTCGCTGTGCGCTGACACAGCGATGACCCGGTCGCCTTTCTTCTCCGCCAGTCCGACATTTCGAGCGAGGATCGCGCCAAGCAAAAGCATCGTGACCATCAGCCCGCTCACGGACGCAGTCACATAAACATTGGACCAATTGCGCATCACTACACCACCCATGCGCATCGCCCCGGCCCGATGCAACATGCGTCGTTGAGTCGTTAGGCGATTTGGTGGCGCGGCAGTGGCGTTCTGGAGTTCACCTCACTTGTTACGCGGTGGCGGCCACTCGTTGCAGGTTCGTGGCGAGCGGATTGCTTTGAGCAGCCTTTCCTGTGGACCGCCGCACTTCCATCACAGGAGGCAGCATGGACTCAGGCATACTCCGAAATTGCGCGGCTTGCTCTCCCGGCCGCGCGGATCTGGCCTGGAGCCCCGGCTGGTACGGTCGGGGCTCTCTTTGGAGCGACTCTCTGAGGCCGTTCAGCTTGGCCTCGGGCGGCGGTCTTGGTGCTGCCAGTCGCCTAAGCCACTAACCCGATCACGAGCTCCGTCAGAACTGCTGACGTTGCTGTCCGCTTCCGGGATTTCAGCGCTGTTCGTCTGGATCAGACATAGCTGTTTCTGCATCTCGAGGAGACGCCGCGGCTATATTGCTACCGGATAAACCAGCTTCACCGGGTGAGTCTCCCGCACATTTCTCGCATTTCGCGAACCAACGGCATGGGATAACCTCTGTCTGTTTTCCTGACTTCATTTTCTCAATGGCAGACAATAGGAGAGGAAAATGAGCGCGAAATCATTGGTCTTCGCATTGCTTCTCCCGCTTCTGATGTGGGGCTCACCTGCAAGGGCGGATGATCTTCGTACAGCGATGGAAGTTTCCAACCAACAATGGCTGAACGCATTTAACACTCCAAATACCGCGGCATTTCCAGCCATGTACACTGACGATGCTATCTTGGTACCAGGAGGCTCCCCAGTCGCAATTGGGCCTGAGGCAATCAAGCAATTTTGGGAGGGTGCCATCAAAGCGGGCTTCAAGGATCACACCTTCGAGATAATTGAGACCCGCGCCGATGGAAATCTCGCGTACCTCCTGTCGAGTTGGACTGTGAATCAAGTCAAGAGCGGGGGCGAGGTACGGGCGATGAGCGGGCACACGTTGCGCGTTCTGCTTAAACAAGCTGACGGGAACTGGAAGACCAAGGCCCACACCTTTATTCCGCAGAATCCGCCAGCACCCAAAGAAGCAAGGAACTAACATCTTTGTAATGGAAGACCGCGCCCGTTTACGAAATGAGCAAGCGGGCGCTATTTCCACTTACGGCGTCGCGAACTCCTCCAACAACGCCTTTGCTCCACTCAGGTCACGGGTGTCGAAGCCCTCGGTAAACCAGCCGTAGACCGGAGCGAGAAATGCTCGAAGGGTCCTCATTCCGTCTCCCTTGATCGCGCCGCAGCCGCGCCGCGCTAATTGTTGCGCGCAGCTCAAATGACGACAATTCCGGGCTGCATCGTGCGCGTCGGCAGGAGCGGCCACGCCGGCCTGCGCGGATGCGGTTGATCCAGGGCTTCGAATCAAGTGACAACAGCAGCATGAGCGACTGGCTGCACAATCTGCCGGTGCCCGTGATGGCGCTGGTGATCTTGGATTCACGTACCTGCTCGCCGCGGCGATCTTCGCAGGCGTCGCGCGGGCCGCAACGGAAGAGCGCGCGAAGTCGCTGAAGGCGATCTCGCCGGGCATGCTGCCGGTGCTCGGCATCATCTTCGGCCTGTTCGTCGCCTTCATCGCCGCGCAGGTCTGGGGCGACAGCGACCGCGCCAGCGCCGCGGTGAGCCGCGAGGCCAGTGCGCTGCGCAGCGCCGTGCTGCTGGCCGCCGGCCTGCCGGCGGAGCAGGAGACGAAGCTGCGCGGCCTGGTGCGCGACTATGTCGGCCAGGCCGTCGCGGTGGAATGGCCGTTGATGGCGCATCAGGAGGTGTCGCTGAAGGTCACGCCGCCGGCGCTCGCCGAAGCCCTGCAGTTCGTCGTCGCGATGACGCCGCAAGGCCCGGGGCAGGCGAATGTGCAGCGCGAGCTCATCGCCGCGCTCGAGCAGGCGCTGGACGCGCGGCGGCAGCGGATCATCGTCAGCCTCGCCGCGGTGAACCCGGTCAAATGGTGGTGCCTGTATCTCCAGGCGGCCTGCGCGCTGCTGGTGATCGGCCTCGTTCATTGCGACAACCGGCTGGGATCGGCGGTCGCGATGGGCCTGTTCGCCACCGGCGTCGCCACCTCCGTCCTGCTCATCGCCGCGCATGATCGGCCGTTCGCCGGCCAGATCTCGATCCAGCCGGAGCCGCTGCTGCAGATCATGCCGGCAGACCCGGGCAAGAGTTGAGCAGAGCGGCTTGCCCCGCGAGAGAGCATCTCACCGGACCAGCTGCCACCCCTTCGGCGTCCAGCGCAGCAAGCTACCGGACAGCGGCTTCGGCGCGCGCGCCATCATGTTCCTGGCCAGCGTCCGCAGCGCGTCGATCGCGGCACTGGAATCTTCGCTTGCATAGAGCACGAGATCGGCCGACGGCGCCGCGACGATCAGGACACCGCCCTGGGCCTGTGCGAGCGGCGCCCAGCTGTCGATCAGCGCGAGCCGGCTGGTCTGATAATAGTCCCCCGTCAGCGTGCCGAATTGTCCTGATGGGACCGCTTTTGCGACGGTCGTGAGCGGCTTCACGCTGCTGCGCAGATTGGCGATGGCGATGTCGAAGACCTGGTCCTGCGTCAAGCCGAGCGCGGCACGATCCTTGTCGTTGAACACCCTGACCGCCCGCGGCGAATCCAGCACCGGGACGATCACCAGCCCCTCCGCCAGGGGCCGCGTCAGGGCCGGGCCGCGCGCGTCGACCTCCCGAAGCGCCTGCCGCATGTAATCGGCTGAGCGCACGACCACGCGAAGGGCTGCTCGGGTCGGAGGATCGTTCCGGCTGCTCGCCGTTGCCTTGACGCCGCTGACATAGGCGCCGATCTCCCTGGCGCAGCCGCCCGTATTGGCCTTGCAGAAGGCGTAGATGCGGTCGAGGTTGGTTTGCAGAGGGCCGACCGACAGCGTCAGCGGTCCCTTGATCACGACCGGGGTGTCACGAATCTCGGCGCGGATGCGCTCGGCCACGAAAGCCGTAAACGCGGGTTCGTCGGCTGGAATCTGTTGCGCCCGGGCAGTCCCGGCTCCGACGAGATCGCCAGCCACGATCGCGGCGATCAGCCACCGGCACATGCGCGATCGGATGCTCATGCGAACCACCAGCCGGCGGCTGATCGATCAATAGCAATAGCGTTGGCTGACCCGGACGTAATAGCCGTCGGGACGCTGCACATAGCAGCCGCGCTGATAGGCGTAGTAGCCGGAGCGGCGGCGCTCGCCCTCGGAGGCGATCGCAGCGCCCGTGCCGGCACCGACGACCGCGCCGATTGCGGCGCCGCGTCCGCCGCCGAGCGCGCCGCCGAGGATCGCCCCGCCGACACCGCCGATGATCGCGCCGCCGATGGCATCCTGGGCCGCGGCCTCATGCGCCGGCATCGCCATCGCGACCGTCAGACATGCCGCGATTCTAAAACTTCCAATGCGAAGACCTCGAAGCATGCTCGCCCTCCCTGTGATGAGCCAGTCATAGCGCCGGAAGCGGATTCGGACCAGACAAATAGCCGGCGGCGCGGCTCACGACGCCTACGCGATGGCGCCGGAGGCGCAGCGCGAAGACGGCTCAAACCATGCCGCGGGCGATCCGCAGGCCGGCCGATCGGACGTCAAGCTTCGATCCAGCGCTGCACGGCCTCGGCGGTGTCGGCCGGCGTGGAGTTGAAGCAGATCGCGGCGTCAGGCGCCAGTTGATGGACGAGGTTGAGCACCTTCTCGAACAGCAGCAGGCGCTCTTTCGGCTCGCGCAGGCCCGCACCGATCACGATGCAGTCGAAGCGCTCGTCGCGCAGTGCGGCCGTGACGCCGGCTTCCGCAGTCGCGTCGAGATCGATCAGGCAGCTCGTGACCTCGTAGCCGAGATCACGCAGGCGCAGCAATTGCGCTTCGATGTAATGGCGCACGAGCTCCGGCGTGAGCTGCGGAAATGCGCTGTAGTCCGCATTGCCGGGTTCGATGCCGATCGCGAGGACGCGCTTGGCCATGCAGGGCTCCCTACCGCATCGTCTAAAATGCTAACGGACGAACGACCATGCCGGTTCCCCCACTGGCGGTTCGCGCTGCCGGCGACGGCGTTGGTCCGGCCCTGCGGCACATTTTCCCGCCCAGGCTGTAAGCCATTTCACATGCGCCGGGCCGGCAACCTGCCACATTTGCCGGAGATCACGTTGGGGTCACACGCCGATTACGGCGCCTGGTCCATATCTGACTTGCACGAAATTTCGATAATTCATCAATTTTCGGGAGCGGAAGATGGTCTCATTCGAGAGTCTGAAAAGCGAGTACGAGCGGAATTGGTCCAATCTCGAGATCCGGCCTTCCCGCCTCGCCGACGCGAATGGAGTCGCGCGCAAGGCGATCAACGGCAAGGCGACCTATCAGCAGATCGAGCGGTTGACCGGAGTCCCCTGGTATTTTGCCGCGCTCTGCCATTACCGCGAATCCAACTTCGATTTCGACACCTATCTCGGCAACGGCGAAACGCTTCATCGCGTGACGACCATCGTTCCGAAGGGGCGCGGCCCCTTTACCACGTTCGTGGACGGCGCCGTGGACGCGTTCAGAATCGAGAACTTCATCGGCGCCCACGACTGGGGCATCGCGCGGATCCTGTTCCGGCTCGAGGCGTTCAACGGCTTTGGCTATCACTCGAAGGGCTGCAATTCGCCTTATCTCTATGGCGGTTCGACACTGTACGGCCCGCCCGAGGCGAGGGCCGGCAAGTTCGTCCGCGACCACGTGTTCGACTCGAACCATGTCGATTCCCAGCTCGGCACGGCGGTGATCCTGCATGCGATGATGTCGCTCGATTCCTCGATCACCCTCGACGGCAGCCCGCAATTCGCCGGCCGCACCGAGCCCGAGGACGATGCGGCGTCGACGATTGTTCTGATGCAGCAGGCGCTCAACAAGCTCGGCGCCAATCCGCCGCTCGTCGAGGACGGCATCAGCGGACCGAAGACCGGCGCCGCGGTCTCGCAGTTTCAGCAGCAGAACGGCCTGAGGGATACCGGGCTTCTCGACGGGGCCACGGTCGCGGCGCTCACGCGTGCAACGCAGGCGGGAGGCTCCGTGCCGAGCGGCGATCTGTCCAAGGTCCTGAAGCGGCTGGAAGACCTCGCACAGTTGCTGCGACCGTCAGCCGGCGGCGTAATACCGGGAACGACGACCCCGGGCAACACGCTGCCCGCCACCAACGATCCGATCAACCTGTTCGAACGGCTCTTCTCCCTCATCAACAAGACGGCGCCCATGCCAGGACCAGTCACCCCGACCAACCCGGCCCCCGTCGATCAGCTGAAGCAGGTCGTCGACCTGCTCAGCACCCTGCTCAACAAGAACGGCAAGCCGGTGCTCGGCCAGGTCAACGGCGCGCTCGGCGAGACCATCGGCAAGCTGCTCGACGGCAAGAAGACGGCACTCGGCATCGGCGGCTCGGTGCTCACCGCGCTGCTCTCTTCAGTGACCGCGAGCCCGAATGCGGGTGGTCTTGCCGGACTGCTCGGGACGATCGTGTCGGCGGTGCCGGGCCTCGGCCAGTTCGCGATGCCGATCTCGCTGGCGCTCACGGCCTGGGGCGTGCTCGGCAAGCTCGAGAAGTGGGCGCAAGGCACCGCGCCGCCGCCGAAGCCGACGACGTAAGGCCGTTTGCGTCTTCAGCCGTCGGCATCGGCAATGGCTGCCGCACGCCGCTCCATCAACACGCGCTCGCGCGCATTGTTCGCGAGACGTGCAGCGGTCTCGAACGATAGTCGCGCCTCGGCGAAGCGGCCGAGCTTCTCCAGGAGGTCGCCGCGGACAGAATGGAGATGGTGGTAGGCCCCGAGCGCCGGTTCGTCCGCGATCATGTCCACGAGATCGAGACCGGCCTGCGGCCCTTCGGCCATGCCAAGCGCGACCGCCCGGTTGAGCTCGATCACCGGCGAGCGCACCAGCGCCGCAAGCTGGCCGTAGAGCTCCGCGATGCGGCGCCAGTCGGTGGCAGCGGCCGTCTCCGCCGTCGCGTGGCACGCGACGATCGTGGCCTGCAACGTGTAGAACCGGCCGGCACCGCCGAGCTCGCGCGCGCGATCGAGCGCGCGAAGGCCGCCGCCAATCTGGCGCCGGTCCCAGAGCCTGCGGTCCTGGTCCATGAGCAGGATGGGCTCGCCATCGATGCCCGTGCGCGCCTGCTTCCGCGCGGCATTCAGCTCCATCAGTGCCATGAGACCGTGGGCCTCGGGCTCGAGAGGCGCGAGCCCGACCAGCACCCGCCCCATGCGCAGAGCCTCGTCGCAGAGCTGCGGCCGCAGCCACTCCTCGCCGCCTGAGGCCGAATAGCCCTCGTTGAAGATGAGATAGACGACCTCGAGCACCGAGGCGAGACGCTCCGAAAGCGCCTCGCCACCCGGGGTCTCGTAGCTCAGGCCCGACCGCGATAGCGTGCGCTTGGCGCGGACGATGCGCTGGGCGATGGTTGCCTCCGTGACCAGGAACGCGCGCGCGATCTCGTCGGTGGTCAGGCCGCAGATCATACGCAAAGCCAGCGCCGCGCGGGCCTGCCGCGGCAGCAGCGGGTGACAGGCCGTGAAGATCAGCCGCAACCATTCGTCACCGATATCGTCGTCGAGGGCGGCGTCGAAATCCGGCATCGCGTCCTGTTCGTGCATCAGCTCGTGCGTCAGCAGGTCCTGCTTGCGGGTGAGCATTTTGGCCCGGCGCAGATGATCGAGCCCGCGGCGCTTGGCCGTCGCAACCAACCAGGCGCCGGGATTGTCCGGCACCCCGCTATGCGGCCAGGCTTCCAGCGCTGCGACCAGTGCGTCCTGGGTCAGTTCCTCCGCCAGCGGCACGTCCCGCAGCATACGCGACAGCGTGGCGGTCAGCCGCGGCTGCGCGACGCGCCAGGTTGCGTGAATCGCGGCGCGGATCTCACGATCGATGTCGGCGGTCGTCATCGCCGCCGACCAGAGCCCTTTCCGTTCCGATGGAATCGGAACGGGGCTCCAGATTCTTGCTTTGACGCGTTTTCTTGACGCGAACCGGTATCCACTTCGCTCGAAAACGCTCCAGGACGAGCGGTGGTGTCCATCAGGCGCGGGCAGCCACCCTGGACTGCGCGTCGACCTGGCAGGCTATGTCGACGCCCGGCGTGGCGAATGCCCGCAATTCGCAGGTGCCCTCCCAGCCCGGCATGTGATCGAGGTGCAGCTGCATGAATTCCTTCGCCATGGCCACGGCTTCCGCCTTGTCGCGCAGCTCGAAAATGGCATAGCCGCCGATCACTTCCTTGGCCTCGACGAAGGGGCCGTCGATGACGCTGAGCTCGCCGTCGACGATTCGCAACCGTGCGCCGGTCGCAAGCGGCATCAGGCCGCCATTGTCGATCATTCGACCGGCCTTGATCTCCCGCTCGGATATGTTCTGCATGGCCTCCATCAGCGCCGGACTCGGGGCAGCCATCGGCTGGCTGGAGGTGACGATGTACATGAAGCGCATGAATAACTCCCTTGGCGAGCAGCAACCGCTCCGGCTGCAAACCGGCTCGCTATGGATGTGACGATTGAGCCTTGGCTAAATCGACATCGACCGGAAGAATTATTGCCGCAGCATGATCAGGGGATCGGCGGTATCGGGGACGCGCCGCCATTGCGCGTTGTCGTCGGCCTCGAACTGCCAGGCCTCGCCCGATTTCGACATCAGGACGATCTGGCCGCGCTCGAGCCGCCATTGCGCCGGATTGAACTGAGCAATCGCCGGATCGCATTTCGGCTTGAGGAAGACCTGGAAATTGTCCGGGCCGGCTTCCGTGTTGGTCAGCGTCAGCCCGCACACCGGTTGGCCGTTGCCGCGCACCATCGACCAGTCGCCAATCATCTGGTCCATCGACTTGGCCATCGAGCGAGCCGCGGCGAGGTCCTGGAGGATGTAGACGCCCTCGCCCTGCCGCAGGCCTTCGAAGATGCCGGCCTCGACCTCGGTGAAGTCGATCACGGCTTCGCCGGTCGCGTCCTGCAAACGAACGATGTCGAGGCCCCTGACGCTCCAGGCGACGATGTCCTTCGTAAAGGGCAGCGTGGTCTTGCAGGCCGGCTCCAGCTCCAGCTTGAACCCCTGCCCCGCGGCATCGCCTTTCATCGTGACGACGCAGGTCTTGCTGCGCTCGGTGGTCGAGAGCTCCCACTGCCCGGGCATCGTCTTCTTCAGGGTCGTCGCATCCTGCGCATGCGCGATGCCGATCGCGGCCACGCAGGCCGCGACGGCGAATGCAACGACCCGAAGACCTCTCATCAGCGCCCCTTGAACGGCGTTTCCGCAACCGGCGTCAACGGCGCCTTGCCGGCGAACCAGGACTTGAGGTTGTCGACCACGAGCTGATCCATCGCGTTGCGCGTCACCACCGACGCCGAGCCGATATGCGGCAGCAGCACGACGTTTTGCATAGTCTTGAGCTCGTCCGGCACGCTCGGCTCGGCCGCGAACACGTCGAGACCGGCGGCGAGGATGGTGCCTGATTTCAGCGCCTGGACCAGCGCCGCTTCGTCGACCACCGAACCGCGCGCCACGTTGACCAGCACGCCGCGCGGACCGAGCGCCTTCAGCACCTCGGCATTGATCATCTTGTTGGTCGAGGCGCCGCCCGGCACGATCACCATCAGCGTGTCCACCGCCTTCGCCATCTCGATCAGATCGGGATAGTGCTTGTAGGAGACGTCCTTCGACGGATTGCGGGAGTGGTAGACCACCGGCACCAGCGAGGCATCGAGCCGGCGCGCGATGGCCTGGCCGATCCGGCCCATGCCGACGATGCCGACCTTGCGGTCGCGCAGCGAGCCGACGCTGAGCGGATAGTTCTGCGTCTGCCAGAGGCCGGAGCGGACGTAGCGGTCGGCCTTGATGAACTCACGCACCGTGGAGATCAGAAGGCCCATCGCGACGTCGGCGACCTCCTCGGTCAGCACGTCGGGCGTGTTGGTGACGATGATGCTGTGCTCGGCCGCGTATTTGGCGTCGACGTGGTCGTAGCCGACGCCGAAGCTCGCCACCATCTCCAGCTTGGGCAGCTGCGACAGCGAATCCTTGTCGGCGCGCACGGTGTGGTAGGTCACCGCCACGCCGCGGATTTTTTCGCGGATCGCCGGTGTCAGCCGCTCGAGATCGCCCCGGGTCTCCGCCTTGTGCACGACGAAATGATCGGAAAAACCGTTGTCGAGAATTGGCCGCACCGGCCCATAGATCAGAAGGTCGATCTTTTCGGACGAAATCGAACCGGTAGTCATCAGTTTTCCTTTCCAAGCGCGCTCTCGTGCCAGCGCCGTAAAACGAGGTGGGAAACTAGCGCCAGCACCCCATAGATGACAATCCCGGCCAGCGACAACAGCAGCAGCGCTGCGAACATGCGGGGTATGTTCAATCGATAGCCGGATTCGGCGATCCTGTAGGCGAGCCCGGAGCCGGCGCCGGCCGTTCCGGCCGCGATTTCGGCCACGACCGCGCCGATCAGCGACAGGCCGCCGGCAATGCGCAGGCCCCCGAGGATATAGGGCAGCGCCGCTGGCAGCTTCAGGAAGCGCAGGGTTTGCGGCGGCGAGGCGCCATAGAGCTGGAACAGGCCGGCAAGGTTGCGATCGACAGAATTCAGCCCGAGCGTGGTGTTGGACAGCACCGGGAAAAAGGCAACGATGAAGGCGCAGACCACGACCGCGGTCTGCTGCTCCAGATAGATCAGAAGCAGCGGTGCAATTGCGATGACAGGAGTCACCTGGAGGACGATTGCATAGGGGAATAGCGAATATTCCACCCATTTCGACTGGTTGAACAGCAGCGCCAGCGCGATACCGCCGATGCTGGCGGCGACAAAACCTTCGAGCGTGGTCAGCAGCGTGGTCGCGAGCGATTGTGACAGCACCGCCCAGTCCTTGATCAACGTCAGGAAGATGACGGAGGGCGCCGGCAGAACGTAAGGCGGGATGTCCTTGATGCGGACGACCAGTTCCCAGGCCGCGAGCCCCGCTGCGAACACGATGACGGGAAGGACGAAGCGCATCGCGCGTTGCGCGCCGGATGGTTTTGCGGTGACGGCAGCTTGGGCGTTCATAGCGTCGACTGCCCCGAATAGGACGGCGCCAGCGCGGCCGACACTTTCCGGCAACAATTGGAATAGGCGGCCGAGGTCCGAAACTCCTCACCGCGCGGCTCGACCGTCTCGATGCGGATATCGGCCTGGATGCGGCCGGGCCGCGCGGTCATGACGACGACCCGCTGCGACAGGTAAACGGATTCGAACACCGAATGGGTGACGAAGATGACGGTCTTGCCCAGGGCTCGCCAGAGCGCAAGCAGGTCGTTGTTGAGGCGAAAGCGCGTGATCTCGTCGAGCGCGGCGAATGGCTCATCCATCAGGAGGATATCAGGGTCGGTGACGAGCGCACGCGCCAGCGACACCCGCATCTTCATGCCGCCGGAAAGTTCGCGCGGGAAAGCATCGGCGAAATCGGCAAGACCCACGCTGGCCAACGCCTCATCGGCCCGCGCGCGCGCCTCCGCCTTCGGAACGCCCGCGAGCCTCAAGGGCAGCCGCACATTCTCGCGCACGCTGGTCCAGGGCATCAGGGTCGGCTCCTGGAACACGAAGCCGATGCCATGACCCGGCAGCACATCGCCCTCGTGGTGCGCCACCCGCACGATGCCGGACGATGGCGCGCTGAGCTCTGCGATCAGGCGCAGCGCAGTGGACTTGCCGCAACCGGACGGGCCCAGCAGCGAGATGAACTCGCCCTTGCGAACGGCAAGGTCGAGCGGGCCGAGCGCCATGACGCCATTGTCATACGCCTTCGTCACGCCGCGCAGGCTGACGGCGAGAGCCGTCAGGCCGGCCTCGACCCCGGACGAGCTTTTGACGGACGACATGGACCTTGCGCTACGGCTTGCTCGGGCGCAGCTCGACACCGACGCCCTTGTTGACGAAGCGCAGCGTATAGGACTTGCGGAAGTCGAGGTCCGCCTTCACGACGCCGGCCTTCACCATCTTGTTGAAGAAGGACGTGTAGCGCTCGTCGCTCATCGCGCCGATGCCGTTCTTCAAGGACTCGCCGGAATCGACGATGCCGTATTCCTTCATCTTGGCGACGGAATAGGCGAGCAGCTCGTCGGTCATCTCCGGGTTGAGCTGCTTGATCATGGCATTGCCGGCGGAATTGTCGCGGTAGATGTAATTGTACCAGCCGACCATGGAGGCATCGACGAAGCGCTGCACCAGGTCCGGCTTCTTCTCGACCATGTCGCGGCGGGTCTCGATCAGGGTCGAATAGGTGTTGAAGCCGTAATCGGCAAGCAGCAGCACATTCGGCTTGAAGCCGGCGGCCTTCTCGACCGCGAAGGGCTCGGAGGTGACGTAGCCCTGCATCGCGCTCTTGGGGTTGGCGATGAAGGGCTGCGGATTGAAATTGTAGGGACGGACGTTCTTCTCGTTGAAGCCGTATTCGGACTTCAGCCACTGGAAGTAGCTCGTCATGCCCTCCTTGGAGACGAACAAGGTCAGCGGCTTGAGATCCTCGATCTTGGCGACCTTGGCGTCCGGCTGCGTCAGCATCACCTGCGGATCCTTCTGGAAGACCGCTGCGATGGTGACGACGGGGACGTTATTCGCCACCGCGTCGAACGACATCAGCGTGTTCGCGGCCATGAAGAAATCGATCTTGCCGGCGATCAGCAGCATCCGGTTGTTCTCGTTCGGACCGCCGGGAACGATGGTGACGTCGAGGCCGTACTTCTTGTAGGTGCCGTCGGCGACCGCCTGGAAGAAACCGCCATGCTCGGCCTCGGCGACCCAATTGGTGCCGAAGGTGACCTTGTCCAGCGTCTCGGCGCGCGCCGGCGCAAGAGAGACGCAAGCGGCCATCAAGCCCGCCGTTAACGCTCGTCGCAGATGAGAGGGGGTCATGATGGCACTCCGTCGATCGTGGCTGGCCGATGTGAGGGCAACGCGATAGAACCGCATGAAGTTCGGGGACGCGAGCCGGCCAGGCCCGCGTCCCCTGATAACCCCAAAATACGCGACAAATTCGGGCAAAGAAACCACGATGACGCCGTCTCGCGACTGGATCGACATCAACTGGGCCAATGCGGCCCCTGCGGATTTGTCGCGCTGGATCGCGGTGCTGCCGCTGGCGGCGACCGAGCAGCACGGCCCGCATCTGCCGCTCGAGACCGACGTGCTGATCGCGGACGCCTATCTCGCGCGCGCGCGCGAGCTGTTGCCCGCAAATGTTCCGGCGACGTTCCTGCCCATTGAACCGGTCGGGATTTCCACCGAGCATATCGACTTTCCGGGCACGCAGACGCTGCCGACCGAGGTGGCGTTGAAGAGATGGACCGCAATCGGCGAGGACGTCGCGCGGCGCGGATTGAAGAAGCTCGTCATCATCACCAGCCATGGCGGCAACAGCGCGGCAATGATGCTGGTCGCGCAGGATCTACGCGCGCATCACAAGCTCTTTGTGGTGACGACGTCGTGGTCGCGGCTGTCGGGCGCGGACAAACTGTTCCCTGCCGATGAGGTGCGCCACGGCATCCATGGCGGCGCGGTCGAGACGTCGATCATGCTGGCGCGCTATCCCGATCAGGTGCGCAAGGATGCGATCGCGGATTTTCCCGCGAGCAGCATCGCCATGGAAAAGCAGTATCGCTGGCTGTCGACACAGCGGCCCGCGCCGTTCGCCTGGCAGGCGCAGGATCTCCACACGAGCGGCGCGATCGGCAATGCGACGCTGGCCGTCCCCGAGAAGGGGGAGCAGCTGATCGATCAGGGCGCGCGCGCCTTTTGCGAGCTGCTGGCCGAGGTCGATAACTTCGACGTGAACAGGCTCGCCAAAGGGCCTCTCGGCTAGCTCGCATCCGGCTGGAATCATTCAGGAAACAGCCGGGCTGCACGCCCGCTTTTGCGGGATTCGAACCGGACGCGGCAAGCCTCCGTCCAACTGGGCACGCGGGCCACAATGGACCGCCTCAACCCGGATGGAGTTTCACATGTCGATCAAGACCAGGATTGCCGCCGTCGCACTCGCTGCCCTCGCCGTCACCGGCAGCATCGTGTCCACCACCTCGCAGGCCGAAGCCAAGCAGCCCGGCTGGGTCTGGGGTGTGGGTGCCGGCATCGCCACCGCCGCCGTCGTCGGCTCCGCGATCGCCGCCAGCAATGACCCCTATTACTACGGCTATCACCGCTGCGGCTGGGTCGCCCAGTACAACGCCTTCGGCCAGTACGTCGGCCGCGTTCGTACTTGCTACTGATCTAGGTACCTGAGGCCGATCTCACGTGGATCCTGCGTTCGACACGGGCGCCTCATCCACCCCGTGTCGTGCCCCCGACCCGCCCGGCTGTCCCCCCGGGCGGGTCATTCATTTTGGACCCGAGAATTTGTTGCAGCTCCGTCACACAAGAGTGCGAACCATCCGCTGCGGCAATCCGTGCCAGTTGCTATTGCGAATTAATCGCAATAAGGTTCGCAGCAGGCTCAGGGGCTTGGGAAGAAATCGCGTCGAATCGGGATCGTCTGGTCCGATCGCGTGAACAACCAAGACTTCGTGACAGGGTCGCCGCGAATCTGCAGGGATATCGCGGCGAATGGGACACATTCGCGTTTGGGGGCGTGCGTTTTGACGTTGAGAGGTCACCGACACCGGTATTTGCGAACGGCCGCGGCGATTGCCTCGGGCGTGCTGATTCTTCCCGACGCAGGCTTTGCCGCCGATCTGCCGCTGAAGGCACGAACGGCGAAGACCCTCTACGACTGGACCGGCTTCTATGTCGGCGGCCATTTCGGCTACGGCGATGCGAGCTTTGGACCCGGCACCAACCCGCTGCCCGAGCAGGGAATGATCCTGCCGCCCAGCGCGACCGGCCTCTCCGGCGGCTACCAGCTTGGCTACAATCGCCAGCTTGCAAACCGTGTCGTGCTCGGGATCGAGGCGGACTCCACCTTCACCGGTCCGCGCGACGTCGTCGCGCATGAACGGTCACCGACCCCCTTCAACACCACGAGCGACTATGTCGGCACGGTGCGCGGCCGCATCGGTTATGCCTTCGATCGCTTCATGCCTTTCGTCACCGGCGGTTTCGCCTGGGGCCATACGCATATCAACGTCAACGATGCCGACGGTGTCTCGGAGCTGTTTCCGGTCGGAAAATATCAAACCGGGTGGACGGCGGGCCTCGGCCTTGAATTCGCCGTCAGCGGCAATTGGACCGCAAAGGCCGAATACGACTACGTCGCGCTGTCGCGGCGCACCTACGATCTCAGCGGCTTTGGCCTCGCCAATATCGATGTCGAACCACGCGTCCACCTGTTCAAGCTCGGCCTCAACTATCATTTCGGCGATACGCCGTGGATGGCACCGATCAACGGCAAGACGAAACTGCCGGAGTCCGGCGACTGGAATGTCCACGCGCAGACGACCGTGCTGCCGCAGGGCTACGGGCCGATCCACTCGCCCTATGCGAGCCCGCAGAGCCTTCCCGGCAGCGGCCAGTTTCAGGCGACGTGGACGACGACGGCCTTCCTGGGTGCGCGGCTGTGGGACGGCGGCGAGTTCTACTTCAATCCTGAACTGGCGCAGGGCTTTGGCCTCAACGGCACACTCGGCCTCGCCGGCTTCTCCAATGGCGAGGCGCAGAAGGCCGGCGCGCCGTTCCCGAAGATTCGCCCGCAGCGCTACTACTTCAAGCAGACCTTCGGTCTCGGCGGCGAGCAGGAAGCGGTCGCCGACGCGCCGAACCAGCTTGCCGGCAAGCGCGATATCGACCGCATCACGCTGATCGTCGGCCGTTTTGCCGTCGGCGACTTCTTCGACGGCAATTCATATGCAAAAGACCCGCGCGCCGACTTCATGAACTGGGCGATGTGGTCGTCGGGGGCGTACGATTTCCCCGCCGACCTGCCCGGCTACACGCGTGGCGCCGTGGTCGAGCTCAACCGCAAGGATTGGGCCGTGCGCGCCGGACTGTTCCAGGTCCCCGATGCGCCCAACAGCGATACACTGGTCTACAAGATGGGCGGCGCGGTCGTCGAATTCGAAGAGCGCCATTCGATCTTCGAGCAGCCGGGCAAATTGCGTGTCGGCGTCTTTGCCAATGGCGGCAACACCGCGAACTATCGCGAAGTCCTGACACTGGCGGCCGCCAACCCTGCGCTCGACATCAACGACATCGCCACCGCAACCCAGCGCATCCGCCCCAAATACGGCTTCTACGTCAATCTCGAGCAACAGATCGTCAACGACGTCGGGCTATTCGCCCGCGCGAGTTGGAACGACGGCCAGAACCAGATTCTGTCATTCACCGACATTGACCGCAGTCTCTCCGGCGGCCTGTCGATCAAGGGCAGCCGCTGGGGACGGCCGGACGACACGGTCGGCATCGGCGGCGCCATCAACGGCTTGTCGGCCGGGCATCGCGACTTCCTTGCCGCCGGCGGCATCGGCCTCCTGATCGGCGACGGCCGTCTCAACTACAACAACGAGCGGATTCTCGAGGCCTACTATGCCTATTCGGTGATCAAGAACGTCACGCTGACCGCGGACTATCAATTGATCACAAACCCGGCCTATAACGCCGACCGCGGGCCGGTCTCGATCTTCTCGGGCCGCCTGCACGCAGAGTTCTAGCCCAAAATTCCAGCCCAGGGGCGGGCCTATGAAGCCGAGAGATATCCGCACGGCCGCGATCGGCCGGGCGCTACTCCCCAATGTCTGGGACATCGCGGCGCTGATCCTTGTGATCGGCGCCATGGTGCTGATCGTCTATGGCGGCCAGCAGACCGTCGCGCCCCTGTCCGAGCTGGAGCGCGCACCGGTCTCGCTCGATCCGGCAAACCTGCCGCTCTACGCCTTGCGCACCACGTTGCGGATGCTGCTCGCCATCGTCTGTTCGACGGTCTTCACCTTCATCTACGCGGCGATCGCAGCCAAGAGCCGGCGAGCCGAATTGGTGATGATCCCGCTGCTGGATATTTTGCAATCCGTCCCGATCCTGGGCTTCCTCACCTTCACCGTCGTGTTCTTCATGAATTTGTTTCCGGGGCAGGTGCTCGGCGCCGAGCTCGCCTCGGTGTTCGCGATCTTCACCAGCCAGGCCTGGAACATGACGTTCAGCCTGTACCAGTCGATCCGCAACGTTCCGAAGGATCTGGAAGAGGCCACGCAAAGCTTTCACCTGTCGGGCTGGCAGCGCTTCTGGCGCCTCGACGTCCCCTTCGCGATGCCGGGCCTGATCTGGAACGCTATGATGTCGATGTCGGGCGGCTGGTTCTTCGTGGTGGCCTCGGAGGCGATCACGGTCGGCAACACCACGGTGACGCTCCCGGGCATCGGCTCCTATGTCGCGATGGCAATTCAGCAGCAGGATTTGCCGGCGATCCTCTACGCCATGCTGGCGATGCTGTTCGTGATCATCGCCTATGATCAGCTGCTGTTCCGCCCCATCGTCGCCTGGGCCGACAAATTCCGCTTCGAGCAGACCGCCTCAGGCGAGGCGCCGGCCTCCTGGATGCTCGACCTGTTCCGCCGGACTCGGGCGCTGCGTGCGCTGACCCTTCCTTTCGCGGCGCTGAACCGCGCCATCTCGAACTTGCGCATTCCGCTGCCGAGGCTGCCGCCCGCGGCACCAGGTAAAGGGCAGACGTCACGCCTCGTCGATACGGTCTGGATCGCATTGATCCTCGCCGGCACGGCCTATGCCGCCTGGCTGACCTATCGCTATCTCTCGGCCAGTCTCGGAATGTCCGACGTTGTCGTCGTCATCAGGGACGGGCTCATCACGTTGTTGCGCGTCGCCATCCTGATCAGCCTCGCCACGCTGATCTGGGTGCCGGTTGGCGTGTGGATCGGGCTTCGCCCGAAGCTCGCCGAACGAATCCAGCCGCTGGCGCAGTTTCTGGCGGCCTTCCCGGCGAACCTCGCCTTTCCCGTCTTTGTCGTCGCCATTGTCAGCTTCAAGCTCAATCCAGACATCTGGCTGAGCCCGCTGATGATCCTGGGCACGCAGTGGTACATCCTGTTCAACGTGATCGCGGGCGCGAGCGCCTTTCCGACCGATCTGCGCGAAGCCGCCGGCAGCTTCCATCTCCGGGGATGGCGATGGTGGTTCAAGGCGATCCTGCCCGGCGTCTTTCCTTATTACATCACCGGCGCGATCACGGCGTCCGGCGGCTCCTGGAACGCGTCGATCGTCGCGGAGGTCGCAAGCTGGGGCGACACGCATCTGAAGGCCACCGGGCTCGGCGCCTATATCGCTTCCGCCACGGAAGCCGGCGACTTCCCACGCGTCGTGCTCGGAATTGCCACGATGTGCATTCTGGTGACGTTGTTCAATCGTCTGGTCTGGCGGCCGCTCTATGCCTTCGGCGAGCGTCGCCTGCGGCTCGGCTGACGAGGAGACCATCATGCTCGATCAACCCTCTGCGCTCATCGACATCCGCGGTGTCTGCCGATCCTTCCCGAAAGGCAGCGGCGAACAGCTCCTGGTGCTGGACAAGGTCGACCTGACGATCCGCTCGGGCGAGATCGTCGGCCTGCTCGGCCGCTCCGGCTCCGGCAAGTCCACCTTGCTGCGGATCATCGCTGGTCTGGTCAGCCCGTCTGCGGGACAGGCGACCTGTCGCGGCGAGACCATCGTCGGGCCGCCGAACGGCGTCGCCATGGTGTTCCAGTCATTCGCGTTGTTTCCCTGGCTGACCGTGCTCCAGAACGTCGAGCTCGGACTCGAAGCGCTGGGCGTCGAGGCCACCGAGCGCCACAAGCGCGCCCTGGCTGCGATCGACCTGATCGGCCTTGACGGGTTTGAGTCCGCCTTCCCGAAGGAACTGTCGGGTGGCATGCGCCAGCGCGTCGGCTTCGCCCGCGCGCTGGTGGTGCATCCGGACCTCCTGCTGATGGACGAGCCGTTCTCGGCACTCGACGTCCTCACGGCCGAGACGCTGCGCACGGACCTGATCGACCTCTGGATCGAGGGCCGGTTGCCGATCAAATCGATCCTGATGGTGACGCACAATATCGAGGAGGCGGTGCTGATGTGCGATCGCATCCTGGTGTTCTCATCCAATCCAGGGCGTGTCGCCGCCGAGATCAAGGTCGACATGCCGCATCCGCGCAACCGGCTCGACCCCCATTTCCGGCAGCTCGTCGACAGCATCTACGCGCGCATGACCCAACGCGCCGAACCGAAGGCGCCCCCCGTCGAAGGCATCCTGGGCTCCGGTGTCGGCATGACTCTGCACCACGTGTCGTCCAACGTGCTGTCGGGCCTGATCGAGACGCTGGCGGGGCCGCCCTATCACGGACACGCCGACCTGCCCGTGCTCGCAAGCCAGCTCCAGCTCGAGGCCGACGAGATCCTCCACCTCGGTGAGTCCCTGCAACTGCTGCGCTTCGCCCAGCTGAGCGAAGGCGACCTGATGCTCACCGACACCGGCAAGCGTTTTGCCCATCTCGAAACCGACGCGCGCAAGACGCTGTTCGCCGAACATCTCGTCACTTACGTGCCGGTGATGGGATTGATTCGCCGCGTGCTCGACGAACGTCCCTCCCATACCGCCCCCGCGGCACGGTTCCGCAACGAGCTCGAAGACTACATGTCCGAGGACTATGCGGACGAGACGCTCAGGACCGTCGTGTCCTGGGGGCGTTATGGCGAGCTGTTCGCGTATGATGAGCAGTCGGAGACGTTCAGCCTCGAAAACCCGGGCGAGAGCGCTTGATCCCGCCTGCGGCAATTTGGCTGGAACCGGACAAATTGTGCATCGAGTTCATATATAAGGAGCTTGGTCCGGCGTTCGCCGGGTCAGGTATCCCTTTTCCTTGCGCGCAATGTTGTCCGTCGAACTCATCATCGTCGTCGTCCTGATCGTCATTAACGGCCTGTTGTCCATGTCCGAGCTGGCCGTGGTCTCGTCCCGCCCGGCCCGGCTGTCGCTGCTCGCGGCCAAGGGGGTGCGCGGCGCCGAGCGGGCGCTGACGCTGGCGGCCGATCCCGGAAAGTTCCTCTCGACGGTGCAGATCGGCATCACGTTGGTCGGCGTGCTCTCGGGCGCGTTCTCCGGCGCGACGCTCGGACAGCGGCTGACGCAATGGCTGGTCGAGCTCGGCCTGTCCTCAGGGATCGCCGACATCGTCGGCGTCGGCATCGTCGTCACGCTCATCACCTACGCCACCCTGATCGTCGGCGAGCTGGTGCCGAAGCAGGTGGCGCTGCGCGACCCCGAGAGCATCGCGGTCAAGGTCGCGCCCGCGATGCACGTTCTGGCGCGGATCTCGCTGCCCCTCGTCTTCCTGCTCGATCTCTCCGGCAAGCTGATCCTCACGCTGCTCGGCCGCGGCGGCAAGGCCGAGGAGAAGGTCTCGGAGGACGAGATCCATCACCTCGTCAGCGAAGCCGAGAACGCGGGCGTGCTGGAGTCGGGCGAAAAGGAGATGATCGCGGGCGTCATGCGGCTCGGCGACCGGCCGGTCGGCGCGATCATGACGCCGCGCACGGAGGTCAACGAGATCGATCTGAACGATGCGCCGGAGGCCATTCAAGCGATCATCGCGAAGAGCCCGCATTCGCGCTTTCCCGTCTCGGACGGCGATCGCGACAAGCCGATCGGCGTGCTCCAGGCCAAGGACCTGCTGGTCGCCTACATGAACGAGCGCACGCCGGATCTGCGAGCGCTGGTGCGCGAGGCGCCCGGCATTCCGGCATCAGCCGACGCCCGCGACGTGCTGGCGATTCTGAAAGCCGCTCCGGTTCATGTCGGCCTGGTCTACGACGAATACGGCGCCTTCGAGGGTATCGTGACGACGGCTGACATTCTGGAATCGATCGTCGGCGCCTTCCATTCCGAGGAGGGACCGCCGGAGCCGGCCTATGTCAGGCGCGATGACGGCTCGCTGCTGGTCTCCGGCTGGATGCCGGTCGACGAGTTCGGCGAGTTGCTCGGCATCGAGCTGCCGCCGCACCGCTACAACACGGTGGCGGGCCTGGTGCTGCAACAGTTCAGCGTGCTGCCCAATGTCGGCGATGCCTTCGACTTCGCCGGCTGGCATATCGAGGTGGTCGATCTCGACGGACGCAGGATCGACAAGATTCTGGCGGACCGGTTGAGTGAGGTCGAGACGGGGTGATTGCGCACCCAACCCTCCACCCGTCGTCCCGGACAAGCGCGCCCTAAGCGCGCGCCGATCAAACGCAGACCGCTCACCCGAACCGCACCCCGATCCGCTTCTCTTTGCGCCAGACCATCGTGCAGGCGAGATGCGTTCCGTCGGCCTGGATGACCAGGGTGAACCGCTCGGGGATACCGACCGGACTGGTGACATCGAGCGCGGCGCCGGTGTCGGAGAAATTGCGGACGGTGCAGTCGATCGCGCCGCCGCCGAACTCGATGGTTCCGGCTTTCAGCACGCGGTGCCTGGCTTTGTCGCGTCGCTCGTCCATGGGGCCAATTTACACCCTAAGCTGACACAGACGTTAAAACGCAACCACAATCTCCGATGAATTTTCACCGCCGCAGGATGCGGCGGATCATGCGGTGGCCCCTACGGCGCCGGCTGGAACGACTCCGCGCGCGCCATCTGCCAGGCATCGCGGAAGCGCGGATCTTCGGTGCCTTCGAGCAGCTCGCCCGGACGCAGCGACGGATAGAGCTGTGCAAAGGATCGCACCTGGGTGGTCGATGTCCGCTGGCTGAAGTGGATCGGGCGCAGCTGCTGCGGATGTTCGAGGCCGGCCGCGGCGATCAGCTCGGTGAGCGAGTGCAGCGTGGCGTGGTGATAATTATGGACGCGGTCGATCTTGAGCGGCACGTAGAGCGCACGCGCACGCGTCGGGTCCTGGGTCGCAACCCCGGTCGGGCAGCGGTCGGTGTGGCAGCTCAGCGACTGGATGCAGCCGAGCGAGAACATGAAGCCGCGCGCCGAGTTGCAGTAGTCAGCGCCGATCGCCATCGCCCGCGCCATGTCGAAGGCGGTCGCGATCTTGCCGGACGCGCCTATCCTGATCCGATCGCGCGCATTGATGCCGACCAGCGCGTTGTGGACGAAATTGACGCCCTCGCGCATCGGCATGCCGAGATGGTCCATGAACTCCAGTGGCGCGGCGCCGGTACCGCCTTCATTGCCGTCGACGACGATGAAATCCGGATAGATGCCGGTCTCCAGCATCGCCTTGCAGATCGCCAGGAATTCCCAGGGATGACCGATGCACAGCTTGAAGCCAGCCGGCTTGCCGCCGGACAGGCGGCGCATCTCGGCGATGAACTGCATCATGCCAACGGGCGTGGAGAAGGCGCGGTGCGAGGCCGGCGAGATGCAGTCCTCGCCCATCGTGACGCCGCGGATTTTCGATATCTCCTCCGACACCTTCGCAGCCGGCAGTACGCCGCCATGGCCGGGCTTGGCGCCCTGGCTGATCTTGAGCTCGACCATCTTGATCTGGTCCTGGCTCGCGACGCGGGCGAATGCCTCCGGATCGAACGTGCCGTCGAGATGACGGCAACCGAAATAGCCGGAGCCGATCTCCCAGATGATGTCGCCGCCCATCTCGCGATGGTAGGGGCTGAAGCCGCCCTCGCCGGTGTCATGCGCGAAGCCGCCCTTCCTGGCGCCGGCATTGAGCGCGCGCACGGCGTTCGGGCTGAGCGCGCCGAAGCTCATCGCGGAGATGTTGAATACCGATGCCGAATATGGCTTTGCGCAATCGGGCCCGCCGATGGTGACGCGAAACTTTTCCTCGGCATGCGTCTTCGGCGAGACCGAGTGATGCATCCACTCGTAGCCCTCGCGGTAGACGTCCTCCTGGGTGCCGAACGGACGCTTGTCGAGCTCCATCTTGGCGCGCTGATAGACCACCGCGCGGATGTCGCGCGAGAACGGCATGCCGTCCTTCTCGCTCTCGAAGAAGTACTGCCGCATCTCCGGACGGATTTCTTCCAGCAGGAAGCGGATGTGCGCCGAGATCGGGTAGTTGCGCAGAACCGCATGGCCCTTCTGCATGAGGTCGCGGACGCCGAGCAGCGTCAGCGCGCCAAAGATCAGGATCGGGATCAGCAGGATGTCGAAGATCTTGCCATCGGCGAGGCCGATGCCGATCAGCAGCGCGGTGACGACCGCGCAGATGGTCAGCACGATGAAGCGCGGCGAGAACGGCAGCAGCAGGGTTTCCATCAGCCCTTCGGCCGAAGCTTGCGTCTTGTTATCGTTGGCCACGACCACATCCCTCTCGTCAGTCTGACGGGGCATGATACGCCCGCGCCACGTCCACAGATATGACGCGGACCCCGCCTTGAGGCTACCGAATCCGGATGCCGCAAATCAATCCATCCCGCGGCGGGCTTCGCAGTGCAATAGATTCAAATGAAATGACAAATCAGTGACCATGAGGCTGTGCCTCGTGCGGAATGACGCCGTGCTGCTCGAGGCCGCCTCGCGCCAGAGGCATCGGTGCTCGCGACCGCGCGCTCGATATGGTCGTCGGTTCGCGAAAAATCGTAGGGCGATCCCACCAGCGGACAGAGCGGCGGCACCACGACATATTCGATGTCGGACGCCAGCCCCTCGAGCTCCGCCACCAATTGCCGGGCAATCAGCAGCGTCAGCGCATGCAGGGCATTGGCAACCGCGCCTACCGGCGGATCCTTCACCGCGCAGGCGTGCCCAGTCGGCAGCACGACCAGCCGCTTCGCGCCTTTCCTGATCGCGACCCGGACCGGGGTGTTCGAGGAGAGCGCACCGTCGGCGAGGAACCGATTGCGGTAGTAGACCGGCGAGAACGCGCCGGGGATCGCAGTGGACGCCAGGATCGCATCCACCGTCGCCCCCTCCGACAACACCACGCTCTCTCCGGAGACGAAATCGGTGGTGACGATGTGCACCGGAAGCGCGGCATCCTCGAGGTTGCGATAGGGGATGTGGTCCTCGACCAGCTTGCGGATGCCGTCATGGGGAATCAGGAAATCGCGCCGCCACATGAATCCGGCGAGGCTCTTCCAGGTGACCGGGAAGACATCATGGCGCTTCAGGCCGCGCCAGACGGCTTCAAGCCCGAGCACGCCCTTGAGCGAGGGGTCGCCAGCATAATAGGCGCCGTTGATCGCGCCGACGCTGGAGCCGACGACGAGATCGGCGACGACCCCGTGCCGCGCCAGTGAATGCATCATGCCGACCTGGATCGCTCCAAAACTGCCGCCGCCCGCGAGCACGAAGGCGGTCGGTTTCGGTGGACCATGGTCGATCACGGACAAGATTTGCGCAGCTCCCCCAGCTCTCGCATTGCAACATCGCGGCGAGATTTTGGCGCGAGCTTATAACAAGGTGCGCGCGAGACGCGCCAATAACAAAGTCGGGGGAGGATGGTGAGGGAAGACGATGGTGTTAGCGAGTGTGAGGCGAGATGGCAGCCACACTCGCAACTGTCGTCCCCGCGAACGCGGGGACCCATAACCACAGGGAGAGGTTATAGAGCGAGCTGATAACCACTAGCCATCGCCAAACCACTTCCTGTGGTTATGGGTCCCGGGCTCGCGCTTCGCGCGCCCCGGGACGACACCGATGTTGTGGCTACGGAGCGTCAATCAAAAGCCGAGCGGCTTATCGCTCGACGAACGCCTTTTCGATCACGAAATGGCCGGGCTTGTTGCCGGAGCCCTCGATGAAATCGCGGCCTTCGAACATCACCTTCAGCTCTTCCAGCATCGCCGGGCTGCCGCACATCATGATGCGGTCGGTTTCGATGTCGAGCGGGCCCTGTCCGATATCGTTGAAGATCTGCTCGGAGTTGATGAGGTCGGTGATGCGGCCGCGGTTCCTAAACGGCTCGCGGGTCACGGTCGGATAGTAGATCAGCTTGTCCGCCAGCAGCTCCCCGAACAGCTCGTCCTCGCGCAAGGAAGCAACCAGCTTCTCGCCATAGGCAAGCTCGGAGACCTGGCGGCAGCCATGCACCAGCACGATGCTGTCGAACTGGTCGTAGACCTCGGGGTCCTTGATCAGGCTGGCGAAGGGCGCGAGACCGGTGCCGGTCGAGAGCAGCATCAGCCGCTTGCCGGGAATGAGATTGTCGGTGATCAGCGTGCCGGTCGCCTTGCGGCCGACCAGGATGGTGTCGCCTTCCTTGATCTTCTGGAGGCGCGAGGTCAGCGGACCGTCCTGAACCTTGATCGAGAAGAACTCGAGCTCTTCCTCGTGGTTGGCGCTCGCCATGCTGTAGGCGCGCAGCAGCGGACGACCGTCGACCTCAAGGCCGATCATGGCGAACTGGCCGTTCTGGAAGCGGAAGCCGGTGTCGCGCGTGGCGCGGAAGCTGAACAGCGTGTCGGTCCAGTGCTGGACGGAAAGAACCTTCTCTCGGTAAAACGCGCTCATGATTTTCGATATTCCGAATAATTGCGGTTTTAGGGCAAAAGCGTTGCCCGGCCCCTGAAAACGGGGCGGACACCATTGCCATGGCGGAGGATTTCGCGTGTGTGATCTACGCCATTGAGGCCAATAATCAACCTCGTTCCGGATGCAATTGATGCCGCTCAAACCGGCATTTGCGGCGGAAATGGCCACATCATTAATGAATCTGCTGCCGGGCATGCGCGGCGGGCAATTTCTTTTCCCTCCAGGGCCCGATTGCAGCACTTAATTTCCGTCGCGCTCGCGAGAATTTCATTAAGAATAGCTCTGATTTTCACCCCGGTTTGGCGCCGTTTCCCGCATTTTTGCGGCTTTTGGCGACAGGAACGACTGAACACATGGCAAGCGGCGAGCGGATCTTCGTCCAGGCGATCAGGCGCTATTGCGCGACCCATGGTATCGCGCTCGACGTCCGCGCCGGCGGCTGGCTGCTCGCGATGCGCAGCCGCGCGAAGCGCCACTTCGCGTTCGGCTACGACATCGGCCTCAACAGCGCCATCGCGCACCGCCTCGCCAACGACAAATCGGCCACTGCCGAGGTGCTGGCGCTTGAGGGCGTGCCATGCGTTCCCCATCGCCTCTTCCTCAATCCAAAGCTGGGCAAGAACGTTGTTGGCCCCAATTGGCGAAACGCAATGCTCGAGCTGCTTCACGACCATCCGCAAGGCCTGGTGGTCAAGCCGAACGAGGGAACATCAGGGCGCTCGGTGTTCAAGGTGACGACAGAGGCGGAACTCGACCACGCAGCTGCCGAGGTCTTTTCGATGAGCACCGGCCTCGTGATCTCGCCCTATGTCGCGATCGAGCAAGAGGTGCGCGTGATCCTGCTCGATGATGTACCACTCGTCGTCTACAGCAAGCAGCGTGGGTCGGATTGGCGACACAATCTCGATGCCGGCGCAAAGCCGGTGCTGACGGAGGACGGCGAGGTTCGCAGGGCCTGCGTGAAGCTTGCGACCGATGCCGCGAGCGCCATCGGCATCGCCTTTGCGTCAATTGACGTGGTGCGCGTCGATGGCGAGTGGCGGGTGCTGGAAATCAATTCCGGCGTGATGATGGAAGCGCTGGCGAAGCTGCATCCGGAGCTGGTGCAGGCGACGTACGACGCGGCGCTGGATCGGGTGTTTGGGGATAAAGGCTGAGCGCTCAGCACTCGCCGTCTTCCCTTCTCCCCTTGCGGGAGAAGGTGGCGCGAAGCCACCCTCTCCCGCAAGGGGAGAGGGTGCACCGAGCTTGCGGCTCAATTATTCGCGCTCGCCGAGTCGTCCATCGACTTGAAGGCTTCCTCCAGCTGCAGGGAGATCGGTACGTTCAGACGTTCACCGGTCGGAAGCCGTGCGATGAACCATTTGTTGTAGAGTGGGATGAGGTCCTGATTGGAGCCGAGCTTGCGGAAGGTGCGGTCGACCACCGCCGTCAGCTGAGGCTCACCCTTCCTGAACATGATGCCGTAGGGGTCATAGGACAGGTAATCGCCGGTGACGCGGAACTTGTCCTGCGCCTTGTGACGCGCGATCAGGCCGGAGAGCAGGATGTCGTCGGTTGCAAACGCGTCGGCCTTGCCGTCGACGAGCATCTGGTAGGACTGCTCGTGATCCGGCGAGGTGACGATGTTCAGCCCGAGCGAGGACTTCTTGTCGGCCGCATGGATCGCCTGCTCGTTGGTGGTGCCCTTCGTCACCACGATGGTCTTGCCCTTCAGATCGGTCAGCGACTGGACCTTTGATGCCTTCGGCACCATCAGCTTGGTGCCGGCGACGAACATCAAAGGCGAGAACGCGACGCGCTTGCCGCGCTCGGCATTGGCGGTGGTCGAACCGCATTCCAGGTCGATCTTGTTCTGGAGCACGGCGTCGATGCGGTCGTCCGAAGTGACCTTGACGTAGTCGATCTTCAGATTGGGATCATCGACCTCGACGCCGATCTCCTCGACGATGGCCTCGCAGAGTTCGAGGCTGTAGCCGATCGGGCGGCCCGACTGGTCGAGGAAGGAGAACGGCGGCGAGCTCTCGCGATAGCCGAGCCGCACGGTGTGCGCTTGCTTGATGGCCGACAGCGTCGGGCTGAGCCCCTCGCTGCCGCCGGTCTGGGCTGAGGCGCCGGTTGCCAGCAGACATGCTGCCAGCAACAGGCCGCCCGATATCGCAGTTGAAAGGCGCATGACGCCCTCCCGTCAGTGGCCGGCCATCGCGGGCAGTTCGCCCGGCACCATGTCCGGCGTCGCGGCTTCGCCGGGTCCGAGCTCGTGCTCGGGCCCGAGTTCACCTTCCCATTTCGCGACCACGGCGGTCGCGAGCGAATTGCCGATGACATTGGTGGCGCTGCGTCCCATGTCGAGGAACGTATCAATGCCCATGATCATCAGCAGGCCTGCCTCGGGGATGCCGAACTGCGACAGCGTCGAGGCGATTACCACGAGAGACGCACGCGGCACGCCGGCAACGCCCTTGGAGGTGATCATCAACGTCGCGAGCATCGCCAGCTGCGTCGCGAGCGACATCTCGATGTGGTAGGTCTGCGCGATAAAGATGCTTGCGAAGGTGCAGTACATCATCGTGCCGTCGAGATTGAAGGAGTAGCCGAGCGGCAGCACGAAGCTCGAGATCCGCGACGACGCGCCGAACTTGGTCAGCCCCTCCAGCGTCTTCGGATAGGCCGCTTCCGAGCTCGCGGTGGAGAACGCAATCATCAACGGCTCGCGGATCAGTCTCAAGAGATGGCTGTAGCGCGGCCCGATCACGATGAAGCCGACGACCATCAGGATGCCCCACAGGATCGCCAGCGCGAGATAGAAGCCGCCCATGAAGACGACGAGCTTCCACAGCACGCCGAGACCGTTCTTGGCGACAGTGGCCGTGATGGCGGCCCATACCGCGAGCGGGGCGAACAGCATCACATAGCTCGTCACCTTGAGCATGATGTGAGCGACGTCGTCGATCATTGCCAGGATCGGCTTCGACCGTTCGGGCATCGAGCCCATCGCCACCGAGAAGAACACGGCGAAGATCACGATCTGGAGGATCTCGTTCTGCGCCATGGCGTCGGCGATCGAGGTCGGGATCAGGTGGGTCAGGAATTTTTCGATCGAGAAGGCCGAGACCGGCAAGCCGGTCGATTGCCCCGCCTGCGGCAGCGTGCCAGGGAAGTTCGCGCCGGGCTGGAGCAGATTGACCATGACGAGGCCGAGCAGCAGCGACACGAACGAGGCGCTGACGAACCAGCCCATGGTCTTGGCGAAGATGCGCCCGAGCCGCGAGCCGCTGCCCATATGCGCGATGCCGCCGACCAGGGTCGCGAACACCAGCGGCGCGATGATCATCTTGATCAAGCGCAGGAACATCATGGCGATCAGGTTGATGGAGGAAGCCCATTCGGCTCTGGTGTCAGGCAGGAAGTTGAAGATCGCCGCCCCCATGACGATGCCCAGCACCATCGCGGCCAGAATGTATTGCGTAAACCTGTTCGACATCGTTTACCCCCACCTACACCGGCGCTTCATGATGTCGCAGATATGACGACGACGCAACACGCTTGGCGTGCGCGCGCGATGGCCGGATGTTCCCGTTGCGAAACGGGTCGGCGCGATCTAGCCTTCATGCAGCGCACAACGAATGCGGCTTGCACGTTTTCTTTGCGGCGGCTGCATCAATAATCGTCAAGCAAACGAAGAGGAAACGCCATGAGCAGCAGCATCAATCGCCAGATTCTTCTGGTCGAAAAGCCCAGCGGCAAGCTCGGTGCCGAGCACTTCAAGATGGTCGAGGGTGCGATGCCGGAGCCGAAGGACGGGGAGGCCTTGCTGCAGGTGCGTTACATCTCGCTCGACGCGGCCAACCGCGCCTGGATGCACGGCGCGACCTATCGCTCCGCGGTCGAGGCCAACAGCGTGATGGCCGGCGGCGGCATCGCCGAGGTCGTCAGCTCGAAGGCGCCGGGGCTGGCTGCCGGCGACATCGTGTTCGGCGACACCGGCTGGCAGGAGTTTGCCGCGGTGCCGGCAAAGCATCTCACGAAAATGCCGAAGCTCGAACCGATGACGCATCTGCTCAGCGTGTTCGGCATCGCCGGCCTCACCGCCTATTTCGGCCTGCTGGAGGTCGGCAAGCCCAAAGAGGGCGAGACCGTCGTGGTGTCCGCGGCGGCCGGCTCCGTCGGCTCGATCGTCGGGCAGATCGCCAAGATTAGGGGATGTCGCGTGGTCGGCATCGCCGGCGGCGCCGACAAGTGCAATTGGCTGACCGCCGAGCTCGGCTTCGATGCCGCCGTCGACTACAAGGACGGCGCGGTGTTCAAGGCCCTGCGCGCGGCGGCGCCAAAAGGCATCGACGTCTATTTCGACAATGTCGGCGGCGACATTCTGGAAGCTTGCCTGCCGCAGATGAACAATTACGGCCGCATCGCCTGCTGCGGCGCGATCTCGCAATATGACGGCGCACCTGCCGCGCACGGCCCGCGCGGCGTGCCCGGCCTGGTCGTGGTGAAGCGGCTCGTCATGCAGGGCTTCATCGTGATGGACTACATGAAGGAGAGCCAGCGCGCGCTCGCCGACCTCCAGGGCTGGGTCGCATCCGGCAAGCTGAAGGTGCAGGAGGACATCATCGACGGATTGGAGAATACGCCGAAGGCGCTGATCGGATTGCTGGCGGGAGAGAACCGCGGCAAGCGCATGGTCAAGCTCTGACGCCGTATTGTTTGAGCATGATCTCCGCGCCAACGCGTTCCGCGTTTGTCGCGAGGGAAAGCCGCGGCACACTTTTCCGGATCGTGCTCTGGTTACGTCGCAATTGCGCCCGTATAATCTACTTGCGGTAGAGGCCGAGGCAGCCAATGATGCTGCACGCGGCATCACCCGCAATGATTGCTTGCATTACATTTAAAAATCGTCGGCGTGACCGACAGGGCAGGGAATTTACCCAAATGTTCAACACGTTGAAACATGCATCAACGCGTCGCGCGCTGCTGGCGGCAACGCTCTTCGCAACTGCAACAGGCGCATTCGCGCAAGCGCCGACCGAGGCTCAGAAGAGCGCCATCCGTTCCGCATGCCGCTCGGACTTCATGGCGCACTGCGCGAGCGTCACGCCCGGCGGCGTGGAGGCGTATCAATGTCTCCAGAAGAACATGTCCAGCCTGTCATCGGGATGCCAGACCGCGGTTCGCGCGGTCGAGCCCGCTGCGGCGCCGAAGACTGAAGCTGCACCCGCCAAGTCCGAACCGGCAAAGACCGAAGCGGCCCCCGCCGCCGCAGCGGCTCCGAAAGCGGCGGCGTCAAAGCAGCCGAGCAGCACGCAGATTGCCGCGGTCAAGAGCGCGTGCCGCGCCGATTATCCCAAGGTGTGCGCCAGCGTGCCGCCGGGCGGCGCCCCCGCCCTCGAATGCCTCGAGAAGAACAAGGCCAAGGTTTCGCCGGCCTGTGAGAAGGCGGTGAGCGCCGCAACCGGTGGCGGCGGCGCTGCTGCGACAGCAACACCTGCAGGCGCAGCTCCTGCGGCAGCAGCACCGGCGGCGGCGCCGGCCGTGATCGCTCTGCGCCCGCTGCGGCCCCGCGAAGAGCTGTTCATCGTGCGCTCGGCCTGCGGTGCCGACATCCGCACGCTCTGCGCCGGCGTCGCGCCGGGCGGGGGCCGCATCGTGCAATGCATCTCCAGCAATGCCGCATCACTGTCGCCCGCCTGCAAGGAAGTGCTGGCGCCATTCGCGGCGCGATAAGCGGCGCGAAATTGCGCGCCAAGCGCGCGACCACGATCGGCCGCGCGCGAATGAATTTTCGCGCGCCGGCCGCGACCAACCCTTTGCAAGTAACCAATTTCGATCACGACAAGACCGGGAGGACAACATGCGTTCATTTCTGCTTATTGCTGCCGCGCTCCTCGCCTTCGGCGCGAGCATGACCTTTGAGTCTACCGATGCCAACGCGGTGGTGTGCGCCCGCGGCGTCTACCGTGCCGGCTGTGCCGGGCCGAATGCGGCCGTCGTGGTGCGCAAGCCGGTTCCCGCGGTCCGCTGTACCAGGGTGCTGGTGAACGGTGTCTACGTGAAACGCTGCGTCTGACCCCCCGATGGCCAAGCCCGCACGGTTTGGCTATGGTTCGCAACGTCACTGCTTCGGACACGCGCCAGGCGCGCGTCCGGGAGTAAGCTTCGACGCGCCTCGCCTTCGATAATTCCGCTGGCGTGGACGGACGGAGCACATTAGTCTACCCCTAGATAGTAAGTATACTGTCAATTAGGGAGGCAGACGTTGCGGATCGCCGTGATTGGCGGGGGGCCCGGTGGGCTCTACTTCGCCTATCTCTGGAAGAAGCGTCACCCCGAGGATCAAGTCGACCTGTTCGAACAGAACCCGGCCGACGCGACCTGGGGCTTTGGCGTCGTGTTCTCCGATCAGGCCCTGGAATTCCTGCGCGCCGACGACCCCGAAACGGTCGATGCGATCGCGCCGCATATGGAGAGCTGGGAGAACATCACGCTCAACCTTCACGGCGACAGCGTCGCCATCGACGGCGTCGGCTTCTCGTCGATCGGCAGGCTGGAGCTCCTGCAGTTCCTCCAGCAGCGCGCGCTCGACGCCGGCGTCACGCCGCGCTTCGACACGCAGATCCACGCCATCGACCAGCTCAACGGCCACGACCTGATCGTTGCGGCCGACGGGCTGAATTCGCTGGTGCGGCGCGCCTATGAGGGCGATTTCGGCACGTCGCTGTCCTACTCCTCCAACAAGTTCGTCTGGTACGGGACCTCGAAACGCTTCGACACGCTGTCGCAGACCTTCGTGAAGACCGACCGCGGCGCCTTCAATGCCCATCACTATCGCTACTCCCCGACCATGAGCACCTTCCTGGTCGAATGCGATCACGCGACATGGCAGGCCTATGGCTTCGCCTACAAGGATGCCGAGCAGTCCAAGGGCGTCTGCGAGGAGGTCTTTGCCGACACGCTGGGCGGCCACTGCCTGGTCTCCAACAAGTCGGTTTGGCGCAACTTTCCCTGGGTCTGGAACGAGCACTGGTCGTTCAAGAACATGGTGCTGCTCGGCGATGCCCTGCACTCGGCCCATTTCTCCATCGGCTCGGGGACGCGGCTCGCGATCGAGGACGCCATTGCCCTGGTCAAGGCGCTGGAATCGGATGCGCATCTTTCGACCGCGCTCCACCGTTACCAGGCGGCTCGAAAGCCGGTGGTGCAGAAGCTCGTCAATGCCGCGCGCACCTCGGCCTTCTGGTACGAGAACTTTGCCCAGCACATGCAGCTCGGCCTGATGGACTTCGCCTACAGCTACATCACCCGCTCCGGCCGCATCGACGACCCCCGGCTGCGCGCGATGTCGCCCGCCTTCATGACGCGCTACGAGGCCGAGAAGAACGGCGGAGATGCCGCATGAGCCGCGAGATCCGCGACCAGGTGCCCGCCGACAGCCCGGGCGCCCGCGAAATCGGCTTTGCCATTCCGCAAACCTACAATGCCAGCCGCGTGCTGTTCGACCAGCTCGCCAAGGGCCGCGGCGACAAGCCCGCGCTGATCGGACCCGCGGGGACGCGCAGCTATGCCGAGCTTTGCGCGGAAGCTTGCCGCTGGGGCAACGGTTTCGCATCGCTCGGCCTGAAGCGCGGCGACCGCGTGCTGCTGTTCCTCGACGATACCCCGGCCTATCCGGCCGCATTCTTCGGCGCGGTGCGTGCCGGCTTCGTGCCGCTCCTGATCAACACGCTGACGCCGCCGGACCTGCTGCAATTCTATCTCGCCGATTCCGCCGCGGCGGTCGCGGTGGCGGATGCCGAATTCGCGACGCGCTTCGATGCGGAGGCCTGCGCGGCGACCTGCCTGCGCACGCTGATCGTCGTCAACGGCGAAGCGCGCGGCCACGCCGCGCCTGCGGCGATCGCGGCGCCCGGCTGGCTCGCGCAGTTCCCGGCCGAGCTCGCGGAAGCGGACACCCATCGCGACGAGATGGCGTTCTGGATGTACTCCTCCGGCTCGACCGGCCGGCCCAAGGGCATCGTGCATCTCCAGCACGACATGGCCTACAGCGATGCCGCCTTTGCGCAGAACGTGCTGAAGCTGACGCCCGGCGACATCTGCTTCTCGGTGCCGAAGATCTTCTTCGCCTACGGTTTCGGCAACTCCGTCACCTTCCCGTTCTCCGCGGGTGCCGCGACGCTGCTGCTGCCGGGGCAGCCGAAGCCAGCATCGATCTTTGCCGCGATCGAGCAATACAAGCCGACGGTCTTTTTCGGCCTGCCGACGCTGTACACCTCACTGACCAAGGCGGAGGGGGCAGAAAAGACCAACTTCTCGTCGTTGCGCATGTCGCTCTCGGCGGCCGAGGTCTTGTCTGCGGACGTCTTCAACGGCTGGAAGACGCTCACCGGGCTCGAGATCGTCGAAGGCCTCGGCTCGACCGAGGTGCTGCACATCTATCTCTCCAACCGCCCCGAACAGAAGAAGCTCGGCGCTGCCGGCCTGCGCGTGCCAGGCTACGAGGTCGCACTGCGCAACAAGGACGGCCGCGACGTCGCCGACGACGAGGAAGGCATCCTGTGGGTGCGCGGCGATTCCAACACGCCGCTGTACTGGAACCGGCCGGACAAATCCGCCGAGACCATCCGCGAGGGCGGTTGGATCTACACCGGCGACCGTTTCGTGCGCGATGCCGACGGCTTCCACTTCTTCCGCGGCCGTGCCGACGACCTCATCAAGATCTCCGGCCAGTGGGTCTATCCGCTCGAAGTCGAGCTGTGCCTCGCCGACCACCCCGACATCCGCGAATGCGCCGTGTTCGCCGCCGAGCTGCCGGACCGCCGCATGACGCTGAAGGCAGTGGTGGTGATGAACAACCGCGAGACCGATCAGAATGAGGCGACGCGGCGGCTACAGGATTACGTCAAGGGCAAGCTGCTTCCCTACAAATATCCGCGCGAGGTGATCTTCATCGACGAGCTGCCGAAGACCGGGACGGGGAAGATCGACCGGCAGGCGTTGTTGCGGATGTGAAGCCAGCAGCCGTGAAGAGCGCACTCCCACCACCACACAACCGCTGTCATCGCCCGGCTTGACCGGGCGATCCAGTATTCCACGGACGGTTGTGATTGATCCGAGAAGCCGCGGCGTACTGGATTCACCGCTTTCGCGGGGAATGACAGCGGAGATAAAGGCGACGGCGTCGCGTCGCTCCCCCTCACCCACCCTTCCCCAGATGCTCCAGCGCGTCCTCCGCACGCAGCGGCACGCGCGAGGCCTCGTTATTGAGATCGACGAGCTGCACCAAAAGCCCCATCAGCGCCTTGCGGTCGGCGGGTTTCAGCGGCTCCAGCATGCGCGCCTGGGCGCGCTCGACCGCGGGGATGATCTCGCGCAGGATCGCAGCGCCTGATTTCGTCAGATAGAGCAGCTTGATCCGCTTGTCCTCGGGTGCCGGCTTGCGCTCGATAAAGTCCTTGGCCTGCAGCCGCTCGATCACGCTGCCGAGCGTGGAGCGGTCGAAGGCGATCACCGCCGACAGCCGTGTCGCGTCGATGCCGGGATGGGTGTGAATCGCGATCAGCGCTGCGTATTGCACCGGCGTGAGATCGAACGCCTTGCACTCCTCCATGAAGATCGAGACTGCGATCTGCTGCATGCGCCGGAACAGATAGCCCGGCGCGGCATAGACCGCGTCGATCGTGATCGGAGCGGCGGGCTTACTCGGCATCGGGCTGCTTCTCCGGGGCGGCATTGGCGAAGGCCGGCAGCGCCTTTGCCGCAGCCTCCGCCTTCAGCAGCCGCGGATAGGCCGACACATCGACGCCGAAGCGGCGGGCATTGGCGAGCTGCGGCACGAGACAGAGATCGGCGAGCGTCGGCGCATCGCCGAAGCAGAACGGTCCCGGCTCGTCCTTGATCAGCGTCTCGCAGGCCGACAGCCCCTCGCGGTTGACCCACGCTGCCCAGTCCTGGACCTTCTCCTCGGCGAGCCCAAGCTCGCGCAGCCGCGCCAGCACCTTCAAATTCTGCACCGGGTGGGTGTCGCAGGCGATCGCCAGCGCGAACGCCCTCACCTTCGCGCGCCGCAACGGATCCCTCGGCAGCAGCGGCGGATTGGGATGCGTCTCGTCGAGCCATTCGATGATGGCGACCGATTGGGTCAGCACCGCTCCCGCATCGCTTTCCAGCGTCGGCACCAACCCTTGCGGATTGATGGCGAGATAGGCGGGCGCACATTGCTCGCCCTTGCGAAGATGATGCGGCAGGTGCTCGGCGCCGAGGCCCTTGAGGTTCAGCGCGATCCGCACCCGATAGGCGGCGCTGGAGCGGAAATAGCCGTGCAGCTTCATCGGAACCCTCCCTTTATTTTCCGTCATTCCGGGGCTCGCGAAGCGAGTGCCCGGAATGACGACCTTGTATGTCGTCCATTACGTTGACGCTACCTAGATCGTCAGTATACTGTCAATCAACAAAACGAACGGGAGCCGCACCATGGAAGCCGTGACCAAGACGCCGGAACGCGAGGCCTTCTACAAGAAGATCGACGGCGAAAACCTCACCGCGCTGTGGACGGTGATGGGCGATCTGATCACGCCGGAGCCGAAGAGCGCCTGCCGCCCGCATCTGTGGAAATTCGACGTCATCCGCGACTACATGACGGAAGCAGGCCGACTGATCACGGCCAAGGAAGCCGAACGGCGCGTGCTGGTGCTGGAGAATCCCGGCCTGCGCGGCCAGTCGAAAATCACGACCTCGCTCTATGCCGGCGTGCAGATGGTAGTGCCCGGCGACGTCGCGCCCGCCCACCGGCACAGCCAGTCGGCGCTGCGCTTCGTGCTCGAAGGCAAGGGCGCCCACACCGCGGTCGACGGCGAGCGCACCGCGATGGAGCCCGGCGATTTCATCATCACGCCGTCGATGACCTGGCACGATCATTCCAACGAGACCACTGAGCCGATGTTCTGGCTCGACGGTCTCGATATTCCGCTGGTGCAGTTCTTCGACTGCTCCTTTGCGGAAGGCTCCAAGGAAGACCAGCAGAGGATTACAAGGCCCGCCGGCGACAGCTTTGCGCGCTACGGCCACAATCTGCTGCCGGTCGACGCGAAGCGATCGTCCAAGACCTCACCGATCTTCAGCTATCCCTATGCCTACACCCGCGAGGCGCTGGAGAAAGCCCGCGCGAGCCAGGAGTGGGACGCCTGCCACGGTCTGAAGCTGAAATTCAGCAACCCCGAGACCGGTGATTTCGCAATGCCGACCATCGGCACCTTCATCCAGTTGCTGCCGAAGGGTTTCAAGACGGCCCGCTACCGCGCGACCGATGCGACGGTGTTCTGTCCGATCGAGGGCAAGGGGCGCAGCCGGATCGGCGATGCCGTTTTCGAATGGGGCCCGCGCGATCTGTTCGTGGTGCCGAGCTGGCAGTGGGTGACGCACGAGGCCGAAGACGACGCCGTGCTGTTCAGCTTCTCGGATCGCCCGGTGCAGCAGAAGCTGGATCTGTTCCGCGAGGATCGCGGTAATGCGTGACGGCCGGCGTGTTGGCCTCATTCTCGGTGTCGTCCCGGACAAGCGAAGCGCAGATCCGGGATCCATAACCCCAGGAAGGAGCTTGACGAAAATTCGTAGTTATCTTCGTCGGTACGAAGACCGCCCTTCCCCGATAGATTACGCGGTATGGGTCCCCGCTTTCGCGGGGACGACAGCGGATTCACCGCCAGTGCAACAGCCGCGTCTCCAGCCAGCCGATCACCTTCCCCACCACGAGCCCGAACACCGACAGGATCACCACGCCCGCGAGCAGCTGATCCGTCTGCATCAGATTGCCGGCCTGAAGCACGAAGGCGCCGATACCGTACTGGGCGCCGATCATTTCGGCACTGACGACGAGCAATAGCGCGACGGACGCGGTGATGCGGAAGCCGGCGAGGATGGCGGGCAACGCGCCAGGCCAGATCACCTTGCGCACGATGGTGGCGAAGGGGACGTTGAAACTCTGCGCCATGCGGATGAGGTTGCGCGGCACCGCATCGACGCCGCTATAGACCGAGATCGCGGTCGAGAAGAACACGCCGAGCGCAATGGTCGCGATCTTCGGCTCTTCACCGATGCCGAGCCAGAGAATGAGCAATGGCAGCAGTGCGATCTTCGGGATCGGGAACAGCGCCGAGATGAAGGTGATGCCGACGCTGCGCGCAAGCCGCGACAGGCCGATGGCGAAGCCGACCGCAACGCCGGCCGCCGTTCCCAGCAGCCAGCCGACGCCGATGCGCAGGATCGAGGCGGACAGATGCTGCCAGAGCGCGCCTGAAACCGCGAGCTCATAGATCGCCCGCGCGATCGCAGCCGGCGCCGGCAGGAACAGCGGATTGACGAGCCCGGCGCTGCCGGCCGCCTGCCAGATCGCGATGACAAGAGCGAGCGCGATCCAGCCGCCGAAGCGGCTCGAGGCGGGCACGAAGCCGGCGCCGCGAAAACGGACGCGCCGCGTCGTGTCGTCCTTCGCAGACGTCCCCGCGCGATCAAGCATGCTGGACCTCGCGCTCGGCGTCGATCGCCTCGTTGCGGATCAGCGACCAGATCTGGTTCTGAAGCGCCAGCAGCTTTTCACGCGCAGCGATCTCGCCGCGCTCGGTGCGCGTCATCGGTACGGTCACGACTTCGCGAATGCGGCCCGGCCGCCGCGACAGCACCACGATGCGGTCGGCGAGCCGTGCGGCTTCCTCGAGATTATGGGTGACATAGACCGCGCCCATGCCGCCATCGGCGAGCAGGCGGACGAAATCTTCCATCAGCAATTCGCGGGTCTGCGAATCCAGCGCCGACAGCGGCTCGTCCATCAGCAGGATGGCGGGCTTGACCGCAAGCGCGCGCGAAATGCCGACGCGCTGGCGCATGCCGCCGGAAAGCTGCTTCGGATAGGTCGTGCGGAAGTCGGTCAGCCCGGTGCGGCGCAGGGCATCGTCGACCAGCGCGCGGCGCTGCGCGGCCGAGAGCTGAGTATGCAGCAGCGGGAATTCGACATTCTCCTCCACCGTCGCCCAGGGCAGCAGCGCGAAATCCTGGAACACGAAGGTCAGCGGATTGAGGCTGTCCGCCGGCGGAGTCCCGCGCAGCTCCGGCGCGCCAGAGGTCGGCTGCAACAGCCCGCCGAGGATCGACAGCAGCGTGCTTTTGCCACATCCCGAAGGCCCGACGATCGCCACCACCTCGCCGGCGCCGACGGTGAAGGAAACGTCGTCGAGCACGGCGAGGTCGCCGAAGCGGTGGCTAATGTGGTTGGCGATCAGGTCCATGAAACGCGCTCTGCTCTCTCCCCGTCATCCTGAGGTGCTCCCATTGCGATGCGGATGCATCGCAATGGGAGCCTCGAAGGATGTCCGGCCGAGATACATCCGGGCCGTGCATCCTTCGAGGCTCGCTGCGCTCGCACCTCAGGATGACGGGGATGGTTTGGGGAACGCAGCATCAATCCGCCTTCACAAGATCCTTGGCGATGATCGTGTTCACATCAAAGCCCTTGTCGGCAAAGCCCTGCTCCTGGAGCCATTTGATCTGGTTGTCGACGTTCTTGACGTCCAGCTTGCCGTCGGGATCGATATAGGCGCAATTGCCGACCACCTGCTCGACCGGCAAATTGGTGTATTTGGCGATGATCTCCAGCGGCGGCTTGGTCTTGTCGTTGATGGGCGCTACGCCGTCCTTCATGGCGGCGAGGATGACGTCGTGATATTCGCGATCGGCTTTCGCGAGTACGCCGAGAAATTTCGTCACCAGCACCTTGTTGGTCAGCGTCTTCGGCGAAGCGAACACTGCGCCCAGCTGCCACGGCGTCTCGTCGCCGACCCAACCCAAAAACTTCGCGCCGCCCTCGTCCATCAGCTTTCGCGCGGTGGAGATCGGCAGCAGCGCCGCATCCACGGTTTCGCCCTTCAAGGCGGCGGCCGCGTTCGACAGCGATTGCAGCGGCACGATCTTCACGTCGGCGAGCTTGAAACCGTATTTGTCGGCGAGCAGCCCCAGCGAATAGTGAAAGGATGAGCCAACCTGCGTCACGGCTATGCGCTTGCCCGCGAGGTCCTTCGGAGTCTTCAACCCGGCGGCATAGGCGTTGTTGCTGGCGAAATAGCCGATCAGGGGATAACCGGCCTTCTCGCGGCTCATCCCGCCGATCACTTTCAGCGTGCCTTTGCCGGCGAGATTGTAGAGACCCGCCGTGAAGGCCGTGACACCGAAATCGATGTCGCCCGAGGTCGTCGCGACCGCGATCGGCTGCGCCGCATCGAAGAACTTCAGCTCGACATCGAGACCGGCCTCGCGGAAATAGCCCTTGTCCTGCGCAATGAAGACGGGCGCGGACGACGACAGGCGGAGCACGCCGACCCTGGCTTTCAGCGCGTCTTCGGCCCGGGCCGTGCCCATCGCTGTGATCGCCATCAGGCCAGCCAGTGCGAGCCGCGTAATCCCGATCATCCCGTGTCCTCCGTCGTCGTTCTCTCGGTCGTTCTGTTACAACCGTCACAAACCTTCGGGCACGGGCTGGTCCCGCCCGATGAAGGCGCCCTGTTGTTTCAACGTTTCCTGCAATTTTTCAATGGGGATGTCGCACGGGATGCGGTTTCCTGAGAGCGCGAGCGCCGCGGCGGAACCGGCGGCCTCACCCATCACGAAACAGGCACCGGAAACCCGCGCCGCCGACTGCCCCTCATGGGTCATCGAGGCGCAGCGGCCGGCGACGAGGAGATTGTCGACGCCCTCGGGCACCAGCATCCGGTACGGCAGCTCGTTATAACCGCGCGATTCCGGGATTGGCGGGAACGTGAAGACGACGTCGCCGGGAACATGGGCCTCGATCGGCCAGCCATTGACGCCGATCGAGTCTTCGAAAGACGCGCAGCCGAGCACATCCTCGCCGCTGAGCTGGTAGCCGCCTTTGATGCGGCGGGTCTCGCGGATGCCGAGCTGCGGCGGCAGATCGACGATGTAGCACTTTTCAAAGCCCGGCACGGTGCTGCGGAGGAACTCGAATGCGGCCAGCGCCTGCTTGCGACCCTCGATCTCGCCGCGGGTGAGGTCGTCGGGCTCGATGCCGTTGATGGCATGGCCGTCCTCGCGTGCCACTTGCGTGAAATTCACCCGCCATTCGATGCCGGACTTTTGCGGCCGCACGATCGCGCTCTTGCGCGGGAATGTGTGGGTGCCGGCGGCGAGCGCCTTCTCCATCAATTGCGGGATGGTCCGCCAGGCATCGCCAGCCTTCTCGGGATCGATGCCGTTGAGGCGAAGCATCATCGAGGGGTACATCGGATGACCGTGCTCGTCGCCGACCTCGAACGGCGCCCCTGCCCAGACCGCGAGGTCGCCGTCGCCGGAGCAGTCGATGAAGATCTCGGCGCGGACCGCCTGCCGTCCGGCCTTGGTCTCGACCATCAGCGCATCGATGCGGTTGTTATCGCCCATCACGACGCCGGCGCCGAGCGCATGGAAGAGGATGTGCACCTTGTGGCTTGCGAGCAGCTCGTCGGCCGCGATCTTGTAGGCCGCGGTGTCATAGGCCTGGGCGAAGACCTTGCCGAGGATCAGATGCGGTGCGTTGAGGCCGTTCAAATGATCGATCCGCGCCAGCAGTTCGGACGCCATGCCCTGCACCAGCCGGTGGGCCTGGCCGTAGACATTGCCATGCAGGCCGCAGAAATTGGTGACGCCGGCAGCCGTGCCCATGCCGCCAAGGAAGCCGTAGCGCTCGATCAGCAGCGTCTTTCGTCCCGCGCGCGCCGCTGACGCCGCCGCCACGATGCCGGCGGGTCCGCCGCCGAGAACGACGACTTCATATTCGCCGTAGAGCGGCACCTGGCGCGCCGGTTCTTCGATCATCATGGCCCGCATGCGCGTCCGCTCCCAAAATCTCTTGCTTGAAGCCGACTATGAATTAACGCAGGGCGAGCTACAATCTACCAAAATACGCGATCAGCTTTCTCGAATCGAGAAAGGTCGACATGGACATCCTGGTGAACCTTCAGGCCTTCCTCGCCACTGCGGATACGGCCGGATTCTCTGCCGCCGCGCGCAAGCTCAATGTCTCGACCTCGGTCGTCGCCAAGCGCGTCACGCAACTGGAGGCGCGGATCGGCGCGCCGCTGTTCCATCGCTCGACCCGGCAATTGCGCCTGACGGAAGCCGGCCAGCGCTATGTGCATCGCGCCCGCAGCGTCGTCGCCGATGCCACCGACCTGCTCTCGCGCATGGGCGAGAAGGGCCACGATCTCGTCGATCACCTCCGCATCAAGGCGCCTACCTCGCTCACCGTGGCGCGCCTTGCCGACGCCTTCAGCGCCTTCCAGACGCAGAACCCGCGATTGAAACTCGAGATCGTGCTGATCGACCGCCCGGTCGATCCCGTCACCGAAGGCTTTGACATCGCCATCGGCGCCTTCCCTCATTCCTTCGGCGGCGTGGTCGACGAGCCGCTGTGTCCGCTGAAGCGGCTGCTCTGCGCCTCACCGGCCTATTTGAAGAAGCACGGCACGCCAAAGCACCCGCGCGACCTCGTCGACCATCGCTGCCTCAGCTTCCTGCCGACGGGACCGGAGTGGATCTTCGACGGCCCGCGCGGGCGCATCAGCATCCAGGTCAGCCCGCTGCTCTCCTCCAACGAGGGCCATGTGCTGGCGCGTAGCGCGATCGCCGGTAACGGCATCGCGCTGATCTCACATTATCTCGTGGCGGATGCCCTGCGCGACGGTACGCTCAAGCCGGTGCTGCGCGACGTTCCAATTCCCGAGCTGTGGGTCAAGGCCGCGATCCCCGAGCGGCGGCGCAACGCCGCCGCGGTGCAGGCTCTCTTGCGCGAATTGAAGAGCGCACTGCTGCCGGTGCTGTAAGGCCGCCTCGTTCGCCCTCGTGGCGTCACCGGCTTCTCCGGGTTCAGGCCGCCGAGCGGATGGTGTGGAGGAAATCGTCGACGTTCGACCTCATCGAATCCGCCTGCTGCTTCAGGGCGGCAGCGACCGTCAGGGCGGCCTCGGCGCCGGCGTCGGTCTCGCCCGCCACGGCGCGCACCTGACCGATTTCCTGCGTCACCGCCGTGGTGCCGTTGGCCGCCTCCTCGACGTTGCGCGCGATTTCGCCCGTGGCCGCACCCTGCTGTTCGACGGCTGCGGCAATCGCCGTGGCGATGTCGGCCATTTCCTTGACGGTGGAGCCGAACTGCCTGATCGCCTGGACGGATTGGCCGGTCGCGCTCTGGATCGTCGCGATCTGGCTGGCGATCTGCTCGGTCGCCTGCGCCGTCTGGGTGGCGAGACTCTTGACCTCGCTGGCGACGATCGCGAAGCCTCGTCCGGAGTCGCCGGCGCGCGCCGCTTCGATGGTCGCGTTCAGCGCCAGCAGATTGGTCTGGCTGGCGATGGCCTGAATCAGCTGAATGATGGTGCCGATCTTCTCAGCCGCATCCGACAGCCCATGCATCAATTCGGAGGTGCGGTTGGTCTCGTCGGTCGCCCTGTTCGAGACCGCGACGGAGCGGTGCACCTGGCTCGAGATCTCACGGATCGAGGCCGCGAGTTGCTGGGTGGCGGAGGCGACGGTCTGCACATTCATCGATGCCTGCTCGGCGCGGGTCGCGACCGCTTCGGCGAGCCCGCGTCCGCGTTCGGCAACCTTTGCCAACTCCTCGGCGCTGCGCCCCATGTCGTCGGCACGGCCGCCGACACCGGCAATCACCCCCTGCATGCCCTGCTCGAAGCGGCCGGCAAGATCCGACATCATGCGGGCGCGGTCGGCCTCGCTGGCTTCGCGCTGTGCCGTCGCCTCACCTTCCATGCGGCGAACCGCCAGCGCGTTTTCGCGGAACACCTCGACGGCGCGCGCCATGCGGCCGATTTCATCGCGCGAGTCGCCGCCGGGGATCGGCTCATCGAGCTCGCCCGCCGCCAGCGATTGCATCCGGTCTGTCATGCCGCGAATCGGACCCGACACGCTGGCGCCGATCAGCCACGCCAGCACCGCTCCCAGCAGCAGCGCGCCGGCCGCGGTCGCGATGACGGTCTGCTTGGTCTGATCGACCGCTGCCGCGGTCTTGTCGCCCTGCTCGGCGCGCACGGTGCCGAGCTTCGCATTGATCTTGTTGACGTGGTCGTCGATTGCCGCACTGGCCTTCTTCAATTCGGCCTGCCTGGCGCGCAGATCGGCGGCCACCTTGATGACCTCGTCCAGCGCGGCCGCGTCGGCAGTGATCGCAGTCTTGAGCGCTGCGACCAGCGCTTTCAGCTTCGCGTCGTTCGCCCCCGCCAGCTCAGCCTCGGTGTCTGTGATCGCCAGCTGGGCGTAGGACAACGCCTGCTTGGCGTCGTCGGCATCGCCCGTCGACAAGGTGGAGCCATAGCGCATCACGGTGATCCGCAGTGCGTCAACGACGCCGGCCAGGCGCATCGGGTTGATCAGCCGTTCCGCGTCCTCGGACCGGTTGGCGAGCGCAACCTGAATGCCGCTGACATTGAGGCCGGCGGCTGCACCCTGGGCGTCGGTCTTCGTGGTCGCGGCGCGCAGCCGATCCGCCGCCTCCGCTGCCGCGGTGAACGACGCGCGATAGGTTTCCAGCGCGGTCTTGACCGGGCCGATGCCTTCCGCGATCGCTTGCAGCTTGCCGAACTGCCGGTCGACCTGATCGGCCAGCTTGCCGACGCCGTCGATCGCCTTGGCCGCCGCATCCTTGTCGCCGACATTCCAGGTTCGGATGAATTTCTCGACCGCCGAGTTCGCCTCCAGAAGCGCGGCCCGCGCCTGCGACATGCCGGCGTCGCCGGCAGCGCTGGTCACGAGCTCATTGACCGTTCCGCCGATCCGCTCGACCTGGACCATGGCGAAGCCCGCGAGCAGGACCAGAAAGCTGAGAACCAGCGCGAAGCCGCCAAACACGCGCGGACGAACGCCGACCCGGGACATCATGTGCGATAATTTCATGGCAAATCCGAAATGCTTCAACGAGTGGAGCGGATGGCGGCGAGCAGATCCTTGCCAAACCGCTTCTCGAATTCCTGATCGAGCGGCTTGACCGCGTCGACGAAGGGCTGGCGATCGAATGTCTCGATGACGTCCATGCCGCCGCTACGCACTTGCTCGAGCGACGCGGCATCGAGCTTCGCCTGCCAGGTCGCCTCCGCTCCCTCCTTCGCCAGCGCGATCAGCATGGCCTGGTCGGCCGGCGGAAGCTGTTCGAACATGGCACGGTTGGCGACGAACGCGATCGGCGCGAAGAAGTGACCGGTCAGCGTCAGGTATTTCTGGACTTCGTAGAGCCGGGAGCCGGCGATGGTCGGCACCGGATTTTCCTGTCCATCGAGCCGGCCGTCCTTCAGCGCGGTATAGACCAGCGGAAATTCCATCGGGACCACTTCGGCGCCGAGCGCCTTGAACGTCATCTGGTAGATCTCGTTCGGAATGACGCGAATCTTGAGACCTTTGATATCCTCGGGAGAGCGAACCGGCCGTTTGGAATTCGTGACGTTGCGAAATCCCTGTCGGCCGATCGCCAGCAGCGTCAGCCCCTTGTCAGCGAATTTGGTGGCGATTGCCGCGCCGGCCGGACCTTGCGCCACGGCCTTCGCGTGGGCTGTGTCGCGGAACAGGAAGGGAATGTCGAACACGCCAAGTTCGGGGACGACCGAACTGACCACAGAACCCGACAGCACCGCCATATCGACCGAGCCGGCCCGGGTCGCCGCCAGGATGGCGTTCTCGCTGCCGAGCGCGTTGGTGGCGCGCTCGTCGATCACGATGCGCTTGCCGGCCGATGCCACCAGCTTCTGGCGAAACTCATCGGCCCCGATTTGCTGCGGGCTCCCCAGCTGGGAATTGAACGCCAGGGAGATCAATCGCGGTGAAGCGGCAGCCGGTTGCAGAACCAGCAGCCCTGCCGCCGCGGCGACGATCGATCCGGCTTTCCAAAGTCCCAAAACTTGTCTGTGCATTCGACACCATGGCGTGACAATTGTCGTAACCCTAATGGCCGGGAATGATTGAACCCTTAAGGAAGGCCCCGCGGAATTACGGAGATTCGCCTCGATCCGCCGCCGACGAGATTTGGGACAGAGGTCCGATGCAGATGATATCGGGTTGCTGAGGGATAATGAGTGGTTCGAGGGAATGACGGTGGGATCAAGGATGCAAATGGCTGCCGCCATCGCGATCGGCATCATGGCCGGTACGGCCCCGGCCCGCGCTGAGGTCGCGCAATGCCGGTTCATCCAGGCTAAGCCGGAGCGCGAAGCGTGTTACCAACGTCAGGAAGCCGCGCTGGCCGCCAAGCGCAAGCCGGAGCCGAACGCGGAAAGCAAGACGCTCGAATCGATGCGCCAGATGCGGCAGGACGACGATGCCGTCTATCGCAGCATCAACAACATCTGCCGCGGCTGCTGAGATCGCGACCGAGCTCAAGGCGCCTAACGTTCCGACTGATTTCGATAGATCAGTGAGATCACGAAGGCCTCGATCGACCTGCTGCCGGGAGGCAATGGCGGGAACGGTTGTGCCTGCCTAAGGGTATTGAGCGCCGCCTCATCCAGCATGGGCGAGCCTGAGCTGGTTTTCACGCTGCTCGCCGCGAGCAATCCCCAGCGGCTGATGCTGAATGCAAGCTCCGCCGTCCCTTCCACCCTGTCGCTGACGGCCCGCCGCGGGTAGGACTTTTCGATTTGCAGCCGCGCAACCAACATGCGGCCGTATTCATCGATGGATTTCACACCTGCGCCCTTCGCCGCGCGCACATTGTCACGCGCCAGCGTGCTGCGGCCGTCGCTCGGGTCACGCTTGAGCAACCGATCATAGTCCGCGATCGCGAGATCGAATGCCTTTTTCCGGCTGTAAGCCCATGCGCGATCCGCATAGGCGTCCCTGGAACGAGGATCGAGCTTGATCGCCCGTGTCATGTCGGCGATCCCGGCATCAAACTGTCGCAGCAAAACGTATCTCCGCCCCCGAGACAACAGGCGCGATGGCGCCGGATCAAGCCGAAGCGCCGCATCGAAATCCTTGAACGCAACATCATCTTCGAGACGGTACCAGTGCAGGAAACCGCGATGCATGAAGGCGTCAGCATTCCCCGGATGACTTGCAATCGCTTCGTCGAAATCGGTCAACGCATGTGGGAAGTCGTCCTTGTCAAAATAGGCATCGGCGCGGCGGGCCAGCAGTCGGGATCGGCTCTCCTTGTTCTTCTCCTGATCGAGCAGTCTTGTGCAGACCTCGATGCGTATGTTGGAGGCAACCTTCTCGTCGTTGCAGACGACGCTGTCATCGGAGCTTGCATGACCGGGCCAGATTGCGACGAGCAACGGCAGTGCAAGAATGAACTTCCGACGCATGACCTCTCAGCCCCCACACTCTCGATAGTGGTGGCCATCCAGCACATCGCCGGAGCAAAATCTACCCTTGGTTGCTCCAACGCCCCGCGCGCTTTTCGGCGAACGACGCCAGCCCTTCCGCCGCCTCCGCGCTCTGACGCTTGACCGAATGCAGGTGCACGAGCCGCTTGTAGGCGGCATCGTCCACCGCCATCCCGCCAAACGAGCTCTCCAGCGCCAGCCGCTTGGTCTCGGCCATCGCCTCCGGTCCGTTGGCGAGGAGCTGCTCGACCACCTTGGCGCCGGCGGCTTCGAGGTCGGCGAGCGGGACGACCTCGTGGACGAGGCCGATGCGGCGGGCATCTTCGGCGCCAAAGCGTTCGCCTGTCAGCGCGTAGCGGCGGACTTGCCGTACACTAATGGCATCGCAAAGCTGCGGGATGATGATGGCGGCGGTCAGACCCCAGCGCACCTCCGTGATCGAGAACAGCGCATTGTCCGCCGCGATCACGACGTCGCAGGCGGCAATCACGCCGGTGCCGCCGCCAAAACAGCCCCCCTGCACCAGCGCGACGCTCGGGATTGGCAAGGTATTGAGCCGCTGCACGGCCTCGAAGGTCGCCCGCGACGCCGCCTCGTTCGCCTCAGCCGATTGCGGCCGCACGCTGTTGATCCATTTGAGGTCGGCGCCGGCCTGGAAATGCTTGCCATTGCCCCGGAGCACGACGACACGCAGGTTGGACTTCCCGCCGAGATCGTCCATGGCCGCGAGCACGCCTGCGATCAATGCGCCGTCATAGGCATTGTTCACTTCAGGCCGGTTCAACGTGACGGTCGCAACCCCACGCTCATCGAGGGTCCACAGGACGGGGTTGGCAGTCATCGGCGATCCTCCGGTCATCTTGTTTGCCGCCCACTATGACGGAGGCAACTCATCCCGATCCATATCTTTCCGGCGTAGGGCGGCCGCGTCCATCGCATGGCGGGTTGTGTCATGCTGCTGCCGGGCGACATCACGGGATCAGGGACGGGACATCACACCATGCGCATCTGCATTTTCGGCGCGGGCGCCGTCGGCAGCCATATTGCGGTCAGGCTGGCCCGCGCCGGCCATGAGGTCTCGTGCGTGATGCGCGGCGCCCATCTGGAGGCGGTCCGCGCCAATGGCCTTAAGCTCCGCGTCGGCGATTCCGAGGTCACTGCCAAGGTGAGCGCCTCCGGCGATGCGGCCCAGCTCGGCCCGCAGGACGTCGTGATCAGCACGCTCAAGGCGACCGCGCTGACGGGGCTGGTCGCCAGCATAAAACCGCTGCTCCAGGACGACACCGCGATCGTCTTTGCGCAGAACGGTATTCCCTGGTGGTACGGCATCGGCCTGCCGCCGCGGCATCCGACGCCGCCCGACATTTCCTTCCTCGACCCCCGGCGGGCGCTTGCGCGCATGCATTCCGAAAGAGCGGATCGTCGGCGGCGTCGTCTTCTCCTCCAACGAGGTGACCGCGCCCGGTGTGGTGCAGAACCTGACGCCGGACCGCAACCGCCTGCTGATCGGCGAATGCGACGACCGCAATTGCGAGCGCATCACCAGGCTTCGCGGCGTTCTCAACGACGCACGGCTGGAATCGCCGCCGGTGGCCGAGATCCGCGAGGCGATCTGGTCAAAGCTCCTGACCAACATGTCACTGTCGGTGCTGTGCCTGCTCACCGGCCAGACCGCGCGCGGCGTGCGTGACGACCCTGCCTTTGCCGAGGTCATTCCGCGCATGCTGAACGAGGCCAACGACATCGCGCAGCACTTCATCCCCGAGGTCAAGCGCGTGACGCGCAGCGGCGCCGCCCCCAACCACAAGCCGTCGCTGCTCCAGGATTACGAGCTCGGCCGCGCCATGGAGATCGACGTGCTGGTGAAGGCGCCCGCCGCCTTCGCCCGTACCGCCGGCCTGTCGACGCCGACGCTCGACCTGATCGCCGCGCTCGCGATCCAGAAGGCGCGGGACAAGGGGCTTTATTCCGCTTGAGCCTTAAGCGAGTTCATCGATCCAGGCCGCGAGCGTATCGAGCACCTCTGTGAGGGCCTCTTCATTTGTCCGGCCAGACTTCTTCAGCACCGCGAAGGAATGATCGCCGCCGGCGACCTCGTGCAGCGTCGCCTTCGGGCCGAGCTGCGCGATCACGGGCTTGAGGAGGCCGAGATCGGCAAGCCCGTCGCGCGTGCCTTGCAGGAACAGCATCGGGACCTCGACATGGGCCAGGTGCTCGGCGCGCTCCGTGGACGGCTTTTTGTCGGCGTGCAGGGGAAAGCCGAGGAAGGCGAGCCCTTTGACGTCAGGCAGCGGCGCCTTGGACTGCGCCTGCGAGGTCATGCGCCCGCCAAACGACTTTCCGCCGGCAACGAGCTTCAAGCCGGGGCAGAGCCGCGCTGTGTCCGCGACTGCCGCGCGGATGGTGGCGTGGGCGACCGCTGGCTGGTCAGGACGGCCCTGCTTGTTTTCCATGTAGGGAAAATTGAAGCGGAACGTCGCGATGCCACGATCCGCGAGCCCCTCCGCAATCCTGTCCATTGATGCATGCCGCATCCCTGCGCCGGCGCCGTGCGCGAGGACGTAGCAGGCGCGCGCATTGTCCGGCTGCGTCAGGATCGCCGAGACCGTGCCGATGCGCTCGATGTCGAGCTTGAGCTCTTGGGTTTTGGTCGCCACAATCAGCCATCCTGACAGACGCGTTTCCGGCCGCCTTGGTAGCGTCACCGGCGCAGCCTGAAAACACAATAATTGCCGCCGCCGACCAGCCTACCAAGGCCGGAAAGCCGCATTGACCGAGGTGACCATGTCCTACCGCTCCTCCTGGATGACCGAAGAGCTCGAAATCTTCCGCGACCAGTTCCGGAAATATCTGGCCAAGGATCTGGCGCCGCATGCCGAGAAATGGCGCGAGCAGAAGATGGTCGACCGCTTCGCCTGGCGCGGGCTCGGCGAGATGGGCGCGCTGTTGGCGAGCGTGCCGGAGGAATATGGCGGCCTCGGCGCCACCTTCGCCTATGACGCCGCCGTGCTGGACGATCTCGAAAGCACGGTGCCGGAGCTCACCACCGGCGTTTCCGTGCACAGCGCCATCGTCGCGCACTACATCCTCAACTACGGCTCGGAGGAGCAGAGGAAGCGCTGGCTGCCGAAGATGGCTTCCGGCGAGATGGTTGGCGCCATCGCCATGACCGAGCCCGGCACCGGCTCGGACCTGCAGGCCGTCAAGACCACCGCCAAGAAACAGGGCAATTCCTACGTCATCAACGGCCAGAAGACTTTTATCACCAACGGCCAGGCTGCCGATCTCGTCGTCGTCGTGGCACGCACGGGTGAAGCCGGCGCCAAGGGCATTTCGCTGATCGTGGTCGAGACCGCGGGCACGGACGGCTACAAGCGCGGGCGCAACCTCGACAAGATCGGCCTGCACGCCTCCGACACGTCAGAGCTGTTCTTCGACAATGTCACGGTGCCGCCGGAAAACCTGCTCGGCAAGGAGGAAGGCCAGGGCTTTGTGCAGCTGATGCAGCAATTGCCGCAGGAGCGTCTCGCGCTTGCGGTCGGCGCGGTCGCCTCGATGGAGCGCGCGGTCAAGCTCACCACCGAGTACACCAAGGAGCGGAAGGCGTTCGGCAAGCCGCTGATGGACTTCCAGAACACCGCCTTCACGCTCGCCGAGCGCAAGACCGAAGCGATGATCGCGCGCGTCTTCGTCGACTGGTGCATCGAGCGCCTGGTCGCCGGGGATCTCGACACGGTGACGGCCTCAATGGCGAAATACTGGTGCTCGGACAAGCAGGTCCAGACCGCAGACGAATGCCTCCAGCTGTTCGGCGGCTACGGCTATATGCAGGAATACCCGATCTCGCGCATCTTCATCGATTCCCGCATCCAGAAGATCTATGGCGGCACCAACGAGATCATGAAGCTGCTGATCGCGAGGTCGCTTTAGCCCGTCTTATTCGTAAGAGTGCGCCTGAGGGGTAAAGCGCTGATGCGGCGTAGGATTCGGTTGCGAAGCCAACCCCATCACCTCCAACCGCGAACGCCACGCCCGCCATGACCGACGATACGATTCCGCCCTTCTCGTTTCCAGCCGTTCACGCCAAGAAAGTCACAGCTGCCTTCGATGGTGGGCGCCTAACCTCGAACGGGGGCGTGATGCTTCTGGCGATGGCCGAGCGGCGTCTCGGTTTGGCCGACAATTTGGCCCGGGTGTTCCCGGATCGGCGCGATCCGACGCGGGTCGTGCACAGCCTGGTCGATATGTTCCGCGCGCGCATGTTCGCGATCTGCTGCGGCTACGAGGACGCCGACG